>NZ_JBFCVS010000029.1:0-38018 GCF_040704725.1 Leisingera sp. JC11 | reverse complement strand
GACCCATGCCGGCGATGCCGTACCAGACCGCGCGTTTGGCGCTTTCCTGGTTCGAAAGCCCGCCGAGGCTGAGGATGAAAAGAACAGCCGCAACAACATAGGCGGCGGTGGTGAAACCGTAATCCATTTTTACCTGCCTCGCTTCAAGATTTCTGGAACATGGCGAGCATGCGCCGGGTGACGAGGAAGCCGCCGAAGATATTGATCCCGGCCATGAAGACGCTGAGCGCCGCCAGCAGGATCACCAGCCAGCTGCCGGAGCCGATCTGCATCAAGGCGCCCAGGATGATGATCGAGGAGATCGCGTTGGTCACCGCCATCAGCGGCGTGTGCAGGCTGTGCGCCACGCCCCAGATCACCTGGAAGCCGACAAAGCAGGCCAGCGCAAAGACGATGAAGTGCTGCATGAAGCTGACCGGCGCAAACAGCCCGACCAGCAAGAGCAGCGCGCCGCCGCCGGCCAGCAGGGTGACCTGGCTCCTGGTCTGCGCCTTGAAGGCCTCGATCTCCTGGGCCCGCCTCTCCTCCGGCGTCAGCTCCGGCACGGTTTCCTTGGGCTTGGCCGCAATCGCCTGCACCTTGGGCGGCGGTGGCGGGAAGGTGATCTCGCCCTCAAACGTGACGGTCGCGCCGCGGATCACGTCGTCCTCCATGTCGTGGTTGACCTGACCGTCTTTCTCGGGTGTCAGGTCGGCCATCATGTGGCGGATGTTGGTGGCATAAAGCGATGAGGACTGCGCCGCCATCCGGGACGGGAAATCCGTATAGCCGATGATGGTGACGCCGTTGTCCGTCACCACCTTCTCGTCCTTGACGGTGCCTTCCACATTGCCGCCGCGTTCGGCGGCCAGGTCGACGATCACCGAGCCCGGCTTCATCGCTGCAACCATGTCCTCAAGCCACAGCTTGGGCGCCTCGCGGTTGGGGATCAGCGCGGTGGTGATGACGATGTCCATCTCCGGCGCCAGCTCGCGGAACTTGGCCAGCTGCGCCTCGCGGAACTCGGGCGAGGACACAGCCGCATAACCGCCGGTGGCGGCGCCGTCCTGCTGCTCCTCCTCGAAGTCCAGATAGACGAACTCGGCGCCCATCGATTCCACCTGCTCGGCCACTTCGGGACGGACGTCGAAGGCATAGGTGACGGCGCCCAGCGAGGTCGAGGTGCCGATGGCGGCCAGACCGGCAACACCGGCGCCGACCACCAGAACCTTTGCCGGGGGCACCTTGCCCGCGGCGGTGATCTGGCCGGTGAAGAAGCGGCCGAAATTGTTGCCCGCCTCGATCACGGCGCGGTAGCCCGCGATGTTCGCCATCGAACTCAGCGCGTCCATCTTCTGCGCGCGGGAGATCCGCGGCACCATTTCCATGGCGATGACATTGGCCTTCTTCGACTTGGCCAGCTCCATGCCTTCCTCGTTGCCCGCCGGGTTGAAGAAGGAGATCAGCGTCTTGCCCTTGGTCAGCCGCTTCAGCTCGGTGGCATCCGGCTGGCGCACCTTGGCGACGATATCGCAGGCCTTCCACAGCGCCGCCGGGGTCTTGATGATCTCCACCCCCGCGGCCTCATAGGCGGCATCGGAAAACCCCGCCGCAGCCCCGGCCCCGGCCTCGATCGCGCAATCGTAGCCCAGCTTCTGCAGCTGCGCCGCAGACTCCGGCGTCATCGCAACCCGGTTCTCGCCGGGCGCCAGCTCTCTTGGCGTTCCAATCAGCACGGCCGTTATCCTCCCATTGCGCCGGACCCGTCTCACGGGTGAGTCGGACGGCGTCATTCATCATGTTTCTCGTTTTTTACCAGCTAGTCAAATTTTTAGTATGCAGTCAATTAAAATCTAATCCCTAAGCGATTATATAGTTTTGTTTCGTTTATTATCTAAGGCTTGAATGATTTTGCGTCACATTTTTTTATCTAGTAGTCAAATTTTCAGTTGACAGAATCCGAGGCTCCCACAAACCTAGATGCAGGAGGAGCCCATGAACATTCAACTGACAAAACCGAGTGAATCCTGGGCGGTGACCGGGGACCTGCATGCCTTGATGGCCCACGCCCGCCAGATCCGCGATGCCCATTGGGGGCGCACCGTCACCTATTCCCGCAAGGCCTTTGTGCCGCTGACCAACATGTGCCGCGACACCTGCGGCTACTGCACCTTCGTCAAGCATCCCGACTCGCCTGAGGCGAACATCATGACGCCGGAGCAGGTGCTGGCCACCGCCCGCCGCGGCGAGCGGGAAGGCTGCAAGGAGCTGCTGTTCAGCCTCGGCGAAAAACCCGAATTGCGCTACGAGAAGGCGCGCAAGGGACTGGAACGGCTCGGCTATGCCAGCCTGACCGCCTATCTGGCCGAGATGTGCGCGCTGGTGCTGCGGGAAACCTCGCTGCTGCCGCACGTCAATGCCGGCACGCTGACCAGCGACGAATTAGACCTGCTGCGGCCGGTGTCCGCCTCAATGGGGATGATGCTGGAAACCGTCAGCCGCCGCCTGACCCGTAAGGGCCAGCCGCATTATGCCTGCCCCGACAAGGTTCCGGTGCAACGGCTGCGCACGCTGGAACGGGCGGGCGAGAAGAAAGTGCCCTTCACCACCGGATTGCTGATCGGCATCGGCGAGACATTTGCAGAGCGGATCGAGGCGCTGCACGCGATCAACGACGCCCACAGCCGCCACGGCCACATCCAGGAAGTGATCATCCAGAACTTCCAGCGCAAGCCGGATATCGCCATGGCGAACCACCCCGAGCCTTCGCTGGACGACATGCTGCGCACCATCGCGGCAGCCCGCATCATCCTGTCGCCGGACATCAGCCTGCAGGCGCCGCCGAACCTCAGCGCCCGCCACCTGGCCTATCTGGACGCAGGCATCAACGACTGGGGCGGGATCTCGCCGGTCACCATCGACTTCATCAACCCGCAGCATGAATGGCCGGAGATCCGCCGGCTTGCCGCCTCCTGCACCCAGGCCGGGTTCCAGCTGCGCGAGCGGCTGACGGTCTACCCCAGCTACCTGGCCGCCGGCAGCGGCTTCATCGACCCGGAAATTCTGGCCCGCGCCTCCGGCATGGCGCAGGCCAACGGCCTGGCACGCGACCAGCAGCACATGGGAGAAACAGCATGACCATCCAGCCCCCCGCAGAGAAGTTTGCCGCAGTCCCGGCGGCCGTCAGCGCCGCCTCCGCTCCGGTCCGCGCCATTCTGGAGATGGCTCTGGAAGGCGGCGAGGTGTCCGAGGCCGAGGGCATCGAACTGTTCCGCGCAACGGGCGCCGATGCAGAAGCGGTCTATGCCACCGCCGACGAATTGCGCCGCCGCGCCAACGGCGACCGGGTGTCCTTCGTGGTCAACCGCAACATCAACTTCACCAACATCTGCTACATGGGCTGCCGCTTCTGCGGCTTTGCCAAGCGCAGCGAGGACAAAGACGCCGAGTGGCTGGAGCCCGCGCAGATCGTCGAGCGCGCGCAGCAGGCCTGGGACCGCGGCGCGACCGAGGTCTGCATCCAGGGCGGCCTGCACCCAAAGATGGAGGGCACTTATTACCGCGACATCATCCGCGCCATCAAGGCGGCGCTGCCGGACATGCACATCCACGCCTTCTCGCCGTTTGAGATTTGGTACGGCGCCTCCAAGACCAAGATGTCCTATCATGACTTCCTGGCCGATCTGAAGGCGGCGGGCCTCGGCTCGATGCCGGGCACCGCGGCGGAAATCCTCGATACCGAAGTGCGGATGCAGCTGACCAAGAACAAGCTGAGCGCAGAGAAATGGGTGGAGATCATCCGCGCTGCGCATGAGGTCGGCATCCCCACCACCGCCACCATCATGTACGGCCATATCGACGGGCCGGAGCATTGGGCGGCGCACATCCGCCTTTTGCGCGACATCCAGAAAGACACCGGCGGCTTTACCGAACTGGTGCCGCTGTCCTTTGTGCACACGGAATCGCCCCTTTGGGCGCAGAACCCGGACACCGTGCGCCCCGGCCCCACCGCGCTGGAGGTGGACCTGATGCACGCGGTCTCGCGCATCATGCTGCACGGCTGGATCGACAACATCCAGGTCAGCTGGACCAAACTGGGCGCGGCGCGGGCGCAGGAGATGCTGGCGCGCGGGGTCAATGACCTGGGCGGCACACTGATGAACGAAAGCATCTCGCGCGCGGCCGGGTCGGACCACGGCCAGGAAATCACCGCCCGCGAGCTCGCGCAGATCATCCGCGCCGCGGACCGGGTGCCGGTGCGCCGCAGCACCATCTACGAGGTGCGCGAGGTCTATGAACACCACGACCCCGAGGTGATCGCGCCGCTGGTGGACCGTCAGGGCCGCGACCCGCTGGCGTTTCTGGAGATGTTCCCGGAACGCACCGTACTGGAGGCCGCGGAATGAATGGCGCAGGCAAATTCAAGGTCACGCTTCTGGCCGGCGGCGTCGGCGGCGCCAAGATGGCCGAAGGGCTGGCAGCCTCGCCGGATGTGCAGTTGTCGGTGATCGGCAATGTGGCCGATGACGATGCGTTTCACGGCCTCTGGGTGTCGCCTGACATCGACACGCTGACCTACAGCCTGGCCGATGTGATCGACCGCAATCAGGGCTGGGGCGTCGCGGATGAAGGCCACCGGGCGCTGGAAACGCTGAACAAGCTGGGCGCAGACACATGGATGTCGCTGGGCGACCGCGACTTCGGCCTGCACATCTACCGCACAATGCGCCGCCTGCGCGGCGACCGGCCCAGCGATATCGCCGCAGATGTTGCCCGCGCCCTTGGGGTCAGCGCAGAAATTCTTCTGCCCACCGATGACACCGTGCAGACCCGGGTGCGCACCGATGCGGGCTGGCTGAGTTTCCAGGAGTATTTCGTGCGCGAACGCTGCGCGCCTGAGGTCCGGGAACTGGCCTTCGACGGCCTCACGCAGGCCCGCCCGGCGCCGGAGGCGCTGGAGGCCATCCGCGCGGCAGAGCTGATCGTGATTGCCCCGTCCAACCCGCTGGTCAGCATCGCCCCGATCCTCGGCGTGCCGGGAATTGCGGACGCCGTACAGGCCTCTGCCGCCCGCAAGATCGCTGTCAGCCCCTTCATCGCCGGCAAGGTGGTCAAGGGACCGGCGGACCGGATGATGCAGGCGCTGGGGGAGAAGGCCGACGCAATCGGCGTTGCCCGCCGTTACCGCGGGCTGGCTGATACGCTGGTGATCGACCACGCCGACACCGGCCTGGAAAATGCCATCCGCGCCGAGGGGCTGGAACCGGTCTGCAGCCGCATCCTGATGAAAACCCAAGAGGACAAGGCCCGGCTGGCCCGCGAGATCACCGATCTGGCCTTTGCCCCGGCCCAGCTGGAGGCCAGCGCATGAGCGGCAAAACAAACAGCGGCAAGCGGCTGGCCGTGATCCCGATGAAGGATCCGTCCAAGGCCAAGACCCGGCTCGCCGTCGCCCTCACCCCGCAGGAGCGCAGGGTGCTGGCGGAGGGGCTGTTCCAGGCCACCGTCGCAAAACTGCAAGAGGCCCTTGCCCGGCTCCCCGCCGGCACAGCGGATATTGCCGTGGTCTCCCACAGTCCGGTGATTGCCCGGATTGCCCGGCAGGCCGGCCTTATCTGCATCGACGACAAGGACCCCGGCTCGCTGTCGCTGGCGGTGGAGGCCGCCGCCGTTTGGGCGGCACAGCAGGGATACAGTACGCTTTGCGTTCTGCCCGGCGATCTCGCCGCCCCGTCCACGGACGACCTCACCCGGCTGCTGGCACTCCCGCTGGATAACAACAGCGCGCTGTTCTGCCCGGCCAAGGATCTGGGGACCAATGCACTGCTGGCGCCCCTGCCCTGCCCCTTCCCGTTCCACTACGGGCCGAAGTCTCTGATCGCGCATCTGCACGCGGCAGAAGCCGCCGGGCTTTGCCCCCGGGTGCTGCCACTGGCCAGCCTCCGCATTGACGTCGATACAGCCGAGGATCTTGATCACCTCCTGGCCCATAACCCGCAGGCGCTGACGCGGGAGGGCACGCGATGAGCTCTGCCGTCTCTCTGACCGCCATCCCCGGCGTGCCGGATATCCGGAACGGCGACGATCTGAGTGCCATCCTGGGCGATTGCCTGGACCGGGCCGGCATGCCGCTGAAACGCGGCGACATCCTGTGCGTCGCACAAAAGGTCTTTTCCAAGGCGGAGGGCTGCATCATCCCTCTGGCCTCAGTGACGCCCTCGGCGGAGGCGCTGAAATACGCCGAAGAGCTGAACAAGGACCCCCGCAAGGTCGAGATCGTCCTGCGCGAAAGCACCCGCGTGGTGCGCGCCTTCCGCCGCCCGGACCAGAACGAGGGCACGATGATCTGCGAACACCGGCTCGGCTTCATTTCGGCCAATGCGGCAGTGGATGAATCAAACTTCGGCGAAGAAGACGCCGCCATGGTGCTGCCGCCCGACCCCGACGCCAGCTGCGCCCGGCTGCAGCGGGACCTGTCGCACCGCTTTGACGCCGAAATCGGAGTGGTGATGACCGACACCTTCGGCCGCCCCTGGCGGCTGGGCCAGGTCAATGTGGCGATCGGCCTGTCCAAAGTGCCCGCCACCATCCGCGAACAGGGCAACACCGACGCCTGGGGCCGCCCGCTGCAAGTGACCGAACCGGCACTGGCCGATGAAATCGCCGCCGCCTCGGGACTGGTGGTGCGCAAGAACGGAAAAACTCCGGCGGTGCTTCTGCGCGGGCTCGACTGGCAGCCCGCCGACAGCCGCGGCGCCGACATACTCAGAAAAAAACAGGAGGATATGTTCCGATGAGGATCGCAATCATTGGCGGCACCGGGCCGCAGGGACAGGGGCTGGCGCTGCGCTTTGCCCGCGCAGGCATCAATGTGGCGCTCGGCTCACGCGACGGCGAACGCAGCGCAGGCATCGCGGCGGATCTGATGGCGAAACTGCCCGCAGGTTCCGCCGAAATCACCGGCCTCGACAACGAAGCCGCCACCGCAGCGGCAGATGAGATGGTCATCCTCGCGGTGCCGTTCTCGGCCCATAACGCCACGCTGGAAACGCTGAAACCCGCATTGGCCGGCAAGATCCTGGTCGACATCGTGGTGCCGCTGAAAGAGGGCGACCCCAAGAAGGTGGACATGCCGCCCGAAGGCTCCGCCACCGAGGCCGCGCAGGCGCTCCTGGGCGACGAGATCCCGGTGATCGGCGCGCTGCACAACGTCTCGGCCACCACGCTCAACAACCTCGACTGGCCGATCAACTGCGACATCCTGGTCTGCGGCAACAGCCTGCCCGCCCGCAAGAAGGTGATCGAACTGGTCGGCGCGCTGGATGTCCAGGCCTACAACGCCGGCGACTCAGAGGCTGCCCGCTGCATCGAGGCGATCACACCGATCCTGATCCGCCAGAACATTTCCAAGGCGGTGCCCTTCACCCATGCGGGCATCCGCATCTGGGCCCCCGATCACTGAGATTCCAACGAGGAGGAAAACACACATGGAATTCGGTATTTGCTTCAAGGGCTTCGTTGAGCCCGAACGCGCCCGCGCCCTGGTCCGCCAGGCGGAAAACGCAGGCTTCACCTACTGCTGGTTCTACGACAGCCACATCCTGTGGCGCGAAAGCTTCGTCGCCATGGCGATGTGCATGGAGCACACCACCAACATGCGTTTCGGCCCGCTGGTGACCAACCCGAACTCGCGCGAATGGTCGGTTGCGGCGTCGCTGTTCGGCTCGCTGGCGAAACAGTCCGGCGGCCGTTTCGACATTGGCCTGGGCCGCGGCGACAGCGCCGTGCGGGTGATGGGCAAGAAGCCCTCGACCATCAAGCGGATGGAAGAATTCACTCATGTGGTCAAATCGCTGATCCGCGGCGAGGAAGTGCAGTACGGCGAATGCCCCGAACCGGTTAAATTTCCCTGGGCACAGGGCTACGAGCTGCCGGTCTGGATCGGCGCCTATGGCCCCAAAGCGCTGGCCTCGGCCGGCAAGGTCGGCGACGGCGTTGTGCTGCAGATCGCCGAGCCCAAGATCATCAAATGGCTGGCCGATCAGGCCAAAGCCGGCGGCGAGGCTGAAGGCCGCGACATGTCGAACTACCGCGTCATGGCCGCAGCGCCCGCCCATACCGGTCCGATCGAGGACGGTATCGAAAAGACCAAATGGTTCCCCGCCATGGTCGGCAACCACGTCGCCGACATCGTCGAGAAATACGGCACTAGCGGCGATCACGTCCCCACCAGCCTGACCGACTACATCAAGAACCGTAAGGGCTACGACTATTCCAAGCACGGACAGAGCGATAACCCGTATCTCGACTTCATCACCGAAGACATCGTCAAGAGCTTCTGCGTTCTCGGCACTCCGGATGAGCATATCGCCAAGATCCGCGAGCTGGAGGCCGCCGGCACCACCCAGTTCAATATCTACCTGGACAGCGGCGACGAGGAAAAGATCATCGCCGATTACGGCGACCACATCATCCCGGCCTTCCGCGAGGACAGCACCGTGTCGTCGCCGATGCTGGCTGCGTCGTAACCATCTCCCCTGACGACACAGCCTTTCGGCGGGCAGCCTCCCCTGCCCGCCGCTTTTACCGCCTCTGGCCCCATCTGCACGCCCCGCCCGCTGGCCTTCGCTTACGAGTTGTGCCAAGACAGCGCCGATTCAGATTGATTTGAAATGGCGGATTCCGCATGGCGCGCATGGCATCAGAGAAACCGAAGACCAAGATCCAGCGTCAAAAAACGGAACAGATCATGGCTGCCGCGCTGGAGGTTTTTGCCCGGCACGGCTCTTCCGGCGCCTCGATCAACATGATCGCCAAGACCGCCGGGCTGACCACGCCCAACCTGCTGTATTACTTCGAAAGCAAGGACGCGATCCGGCAGGAGCTGCTGGGCCGCACGCTGCAGTTGTGGATGGCGCCCCTCAGCATGCTCAGCCCGAACGGCGAACCGATCGACGAGATCTGCGATTACATCCGCCGCAAGCTGGAAGTGTCTCGCAACTTCCCCAAGGAAAGCAAATTCTTCGCCAACGAGCTGCTGAGCGGCCAGCCGCAGAACCGCTCAGAAATATTCGGGCCGCTGAAGGACCTCTACAACGCCAAGATCCTGATGCTGGAAGACTGGATGCAGGAGGGCAAGATCGCCACCGTCGATCCGCATCATCTGCTGTTCTCGATCTGGGCCACCACCCAGCACTATGCCGACTTCGATGTCCAGATCGAGGAAATCGCCCCGGCCAAGGCGGCAAACCGCTTTGCCGAGGCAGAGGTCTTCCTGTTCGAGATGTACAGGAAACTGCTCGCGGTCTGAGCGCCCAGTGCGTCCGGCCCTAGCCCCCTTGCCGCGCGGCAGCTGTTGAGGACCGGACCACCAGATCCGATTTCAGCAAGCTCGGCTCCGGCACCTTCTGGGTTTCAACCCAGGACGCAATCGCATCCGCCGCCACTGTGCCCATCCGCGAAACCGGCAGGTGAACTGTGGTCAGTTCGGGATACAAATGGGCAGACCCGGCCAGATCGTCGAGCCCCATCACCGATATTTCCTGCGGCACGGACACGCCCTGGCGCTGCAGTTCGAACAGCACGCCGGACGCCAGCACGTCCGACAGGCACAGAACGGCGCTCGGCTGCGCCTCCGCCTGCAGGATGCCGCGGCCCGCTTCGCAGCCGCCGGCAATGGACAAAGGGACTTCACAGAAGCTCAGGTCAGGCTTCGGGCTGTGACCCTCGAGCCCGTCGATGCGCGCCCGCGTCCGGTCGTTGCTTGCGCTCGGCCCGTGCACAACCGCGATCCGGCGGTGGCCCAGATCCGTCAGATGGGTTAAGGCGGTACGGGCCGCCGCCGCGTTGTCATATCCGATGGTCGGCAGGCGGAAGCCGGGATCGTAGAACGATGTGGAAATCGCCGGCAGCTGGCAGCGCTCGATCAGGCTGTAGAACTCCTCCGCGTGGGTGATGCCGGAGACCAGCAGCCCTTCGGCACCGATATCGACCAGCCCCTTGGCTTTCTCCGCCTCCTGATCCGGGTCATTGTCGGTTGTCGCCACCACCAGCGACAGCCGGTGCGTCGCCAGCCGGCTTTCCATGCTGGCCAGAACGCGGGCAAAGATGGCGTTGTCCAGCGTAGGCACCAGCGCCCCGACAAACCGGGTGCGCCCGGTGTTGATCGCGCGGGCGGCCGCGCTTGGCACCCAGTGCAGGCTGTTCATCGCCTCCTCGACCTTTTTCCGGGTCGCTTCGGCCACGGTTTCCGGTGCGTTCATGACCCGGGAGACCGTCGCGACCGAGACGCCTGCCGCACTCGCGACGTCCCGCAGGTTGGCGCGTTTCCGGGGTGTGTTCCGCTGCATTCCGCCTGCCTTCCTTTTTCGCTCCGGCTTCGTGTTTAACGAAATTCTTGACACATGTAACCAGTTTCATCAACCATGTAACCAGTTACATTCTAAGATTCGGCAAGACAATGACCCGCTACGCAGTCCTGCGCGACTTCGACAACATGGGGTTTCGAACCCCCTCCCGGTCCTTCCCCGGCTTCCCCAAGCCAAGCGAAGGCGTGACGCACCGCCTCGCCCCGCGCGAAGGCCTGATGCAAGAGATGCGGCCGGGGGATCTGCTGTCGTTCACCGGGTCGGACTGCCAGATCGCAGCCTTCGATGCGGCAGGCCGCCCGGCGCTGGTTGCACTGGGGCTGGCGGCAGACGGCACGCTGCACCTGGCGGATTGCGACCCCGGCGCGCTTCTGGGCTGGATCGGTGCCCATGGCGGCGACAGCGCTGCCAGTATCCCCGCCTGCACCCTTGCCGCCGCGGATGAGCCGCTGATCCTGAAAGCCGCCGCCAAGGCCACGGTCTGGGTGTTCCGCCCTGCCCTTTCGGAAAACCTGGTGCACGGCACCGTGTCAGGCGGCGTGAAAATCACCTGGCAGCCCGGGCCGGGCACCGGCCCGCTGCTGCCGCCGCTGCTGGGGGATACCCGCGACGAGTTCACCGTCAGCCGCGGCACTGGCTGTGCCTATGAGGTGAAGCAGGGCGAGATCATCCAGATCATCGACGTGGAGGGGCAGCAGTGCTCCGACTTCACCGCCTTCCGCACCGCCGGGCTGGAGCGCGGCGAGGAGCTGATGATCGACAGCACCGCCACCCGCTCGATGGTGCGCCGCGCCTATCCGGGACCGGGATTGCTGGACAAGTTCTTCGACCCCGGCATGCACCCGATGCTGAACGTGATCCAGGACACCTGCGGCCGCCATGACACCTTCGGCCTTGCCTGCACCGCGCGCGGGTATGAGGAGCGCGGCTTCCCCGGCCATGTGAACTGCTCCGACAACATGTCCCACGCGCTGGCGCCCTACGGCGTGACGCCGCGCGCGGCCTGGCCTGCGATCAATTTCTTTTGGAACACCTGGGTCGACCCGCATTCGCACCACATCCTGACAGAGGAATCCCACTCCCGCCCCGGCGACTATGTGGCGATGCGGGCGCTGGAGGATCTGGTCTGCGTCTCCACTGCCTGCCCGGACGATATCGACCCGATCAACGGCTGGAACCCCACGGATGTGCATGTCCGCATCTACCGCCCAGAAACACCCCTGCGCCGCGCTGTTGCCTACCGCGAAAAGGAAGACGCCCCGATGTCGATCAGCCAGAACTCCGCCTTTCACGAGCGGTTGGAGCCGCTGACCCAGCATTTCGCCCCCGCGCGCGATCTCTGGGCGCCGGTGAGCTTCCCGTCGCATGGCACCACCGGCGAATACTGGGCCTGCCGCAACGCGGTGACGGTTCAGGACATGAGCGGGCTGCGCAAATACGACATTGCCGGCCCCGACGCCGAGGCGCTGCTGCAGCAGGCCACCACCCGCAACGTCGCCAAGCTGGCGGTCTGGCGCGGCTCCTACACGCTGATGTGCGATGAAGCCGGCACGGTGATCGACGACGGCACCCTGTTCCGGCTCGCCCCCGACCTGTTCCGCTGGTGCTGCGGCTCCGAGGAAAGCGGCCGGGTGCTGGAGACGCTGGCGCAGCAGATGGGCCTGCAGGTCCGCATCCACGACATGCGCGGCGCGATGCCGAACCTGGCCATCCAAGGCCCCAGGTCGCGCGACCTCCTGCGCAAGATCGCCTTCACCCAGCCGCATGTGCCGCAGCTGGACCAGCTCAAATGGTTCGGCGTCACCGTGGCGCGGCTGAACGACCGCGAGGGCGCGCCCTTCATGCTGTCCCGCTCCGGCTACACCGGCGAGCTGGGATATGAGATTTTCTGCTCCCAGGCGCACGCTCTGGAAATCTGGGACGCGGTGATGGCTGCAGGCGGGGAATTCGGGATCACCCCGATGGGCTCCGCCGCGCTGGAGATCATCCGGATCGAGGCCGGGCTGGCCGCCGCCAACGCGGAATTTGCACCGGGTGTCGACGCCTTCGAGGCGGGCCTGGGCTTTGCCGTCGACCTGACCAAACCGCAATTCACCGGCAAGGCGGCGCTGGAGCGCAACGCGCGCGAGCCGCGCCGGGTGCTCAAGGGCCTGCTGCTGGGCTGCAGCGACGTGCCGCTGCACGGCAGCCCGGTCTATGCCGGCGAACGGCAGGTCGGCACCGTCACATCGGCCACCCGCTCGCCGACGCTGGAGCACGCCGTCGCCATCGCCCGGCTGGGCATCGAACACGCGGAAAACGGCACCCGGCTGGAGGTCGGCCAGCTCGACGGCCGGATGAAGCGCCTCGGCGCCACCGTCACCGATATCCCCTTCATAGACCCGCAGCGCAAGCGGGCCCGCGCCTGAGGCGCAGAAAACCCACACCAACAGGAGAGAGAAAACAATGAAACATCTTGCGTTAGCCACTGCCATTGCCGCCATGGGCACCGGCGCCATGGCACAGGAAAAAGTCATGGTGGGCGAACCCAGCTGGCCCGGCGCCAAGATCATGAGCCGGATCATAGGCCAAGTGATCGAAACCCGCCTGGGCAGCGAGGCCGGCTATGCTCCCGGCGCCAACGCGGTGATCTTCGCGTCGATGGACGGCGGCCGCGGCGACATCGACGTGCACCCGGATGTCTGGCTGCCGAACCAGGCCTCCTTCACCGACGAATATGTCGACGCCAAGAAGTCCGTGTCCCTGTCCTCCGGCAGCTACGAGGGCCGCGCGGGCATCTGCGTGCCCAATTACATGGTCGAAAAACACAACATCAAATCGATCTTCGATCTGGCCACCCCGGAAGCCCAGGCGCTGTTTGACAGCGACGGCGACGGCATGGGCGAGGTCTGGGTCGGCGCCTCCGGCTGGGCCTCGACCAACACCTTCAAGGTGCGGGTGCGCGACTACGGCATCGAGACCTTCCTGACCCCGACCACCGAAGACGAAACCGTGTTCTATTCCCGCCTCAAGGATCTGGTCGACCAGGAGAAGGGCGCCGCCTTCTACTGCTACGCGCCGCACTATGTGCACGCGCTCTATGACGTGACCATCCTGGAAGAGCCGGAACATGACGCAGCCACCTACAAGATGGTGCAGCCGGATCAGGATGCCGATTGGTACAACAACTCGCACATCTCCACCGGCGAGCCGGTCAAGACCGTGACCGTGGCCTATTCCAACTCGCTGAAGGACCGCAACCCGGCCGCCGCCTCCTTCCTGTCCAGCATCGACATGAGCGCCGACGCTCTGTCCGAGCTCACCTACGAGGTGGTGGTCAAAGGCAATGAAATCGACGCCGTCGTTGCCAGCTGGATCGATGCCAATGGCGATACCGTCGATACCTGGCTCGGCCTGAAATAACGCCCTCCCACACGCGCGCCCCGGCTGCGGTCTGCCGCCGGGGCACCTTCCTTAAGTTAGACGGGGGTCCGGATGGAAAAGGATATTGCAATCGACGCACGCGGCGTCTGGAAGATCTTCGGCGCACGCTCCGCCGAGGCGCTGAAGGCGATTCACGCCGAAGGGCTGACCAAGCCGCAGGTGCTGGAGCGGTTCAACTGCGTGGTCGGCGTCGCCGATGCCAGCTTCCAGATCGAACGCGGAGAGCTGTTCTGCGTGATGGGCCTGTCGGGCTCCGGCAAATCGACGCTGGTGCGCCATGTGAACCGGCTCTTGGAGCCGACCGACGGCCATATCTACATCAACGGCGACGATGTGATGGGGCTCAACGCCGAAGGCCTGCGCGATCTGCGCAACCGCCGGGTTGCGATGGTGTTCCAGAACTTCGGCCTGATGCCCCACCGCACGGTGCGCGACAATGTGGCGATGCCGCTGGAAATCCGCGGCACCGGCAAGGCCCGCCGCTGGGAGGAAGCCGACCGGGTGCTGGAACTGGTGGAGCTGTCGGGCTGGGAGGACAAATACGCGCACGAGCTGTCGGGCGGCATGCAGCAGCGCGTCGGACTGGCCCGCGCCATCGCCTCCGACCCCGAGATCCTGCTGATGGACGAACCGTTTTCGGCGCTGGACCCGCTGATCCGCAAACAGCTGCAGGATCAGTTCATGGAACTTTCCCGCAAGTTGGGCAAGACCACCATGTTCATCACCCATGACCTCGACGAGGCGATCCGCATCGGCCACCGCATCGCCATCATGAAGGACGGCCGCATTGTGCAGATCGGCACCCCGGAGGAGATCATCCTCAACCCCGCGGATGACTACGTGGCGGATTTCGTGGCCGGCATCTCCAAGCTCAACATGATCTTCGCCCATTCGGTGATGAAACCGGTGGCCGAGTTCGAGGCCACCCACGGCGCCCTGCCCGCCGACGCCAGGGAGGCGCGGCCCGACATGGACCTGAGCGACCTGATGGAGCTGGCGGTGGACGGCCACGGCATCGTCAAGGTGGCGGATGATGGCGCCACCGTCGGGGTAATCAACCGCGCGGGCCTGATCCGCGCCATTCAGGACAGCCAGGCGTAAGGAGAAGGGTGATGAAACACATCGACCAATCACAGATCAATCCGGAAACCGCCGGACGCCTGAATGCGCTGGTGGGCGAATTCACCGGCCAGTCGCAGGCCTATTACCAGCGGGTCTTCAGTTACATGATGGAGGCGCCCGGCTACCGCTTCACCCTGAACCGCGCCGCCGCTCTGCTGGGGCCTGTCTGGTTCGGCGCCCGGGGCCTGTGGTCCTGGTTCCTGGGCTTTCTGCTGCTGGAAACGCTGGCCTATATCCAGATCGCGATGGGGCTGTTCGGCGACCTCGGCCGGGACTCCCGCCTGCGCGCGGAGCAGATCGCCCAGACGCTGGACCTGCGGCACCAGCAGATCGCCGCGGCAGAGGCCTCCGGTTCCTCCTCGCTGGACTCCCTGAAACGCGCGGCAGAGTCGCTGGAGGCGGCGCTGACCGGGGCGCAGCAGGCCGCGGCAGCGGCCAATGCCAGCGGCACCATCTACCTGATCGCCGGCGCGGCGCTGCTGCTTGCTGTCAAATTCCTGGCGGCCTCGCTCGCGAACTGGACGCTGGAGGGGCAGTTTGCCCGCTGGCGCTCCGACCACCGCGTCGCCAGCGGCTGGTCGCTACCGCGGCTGATCGTCTCCGCCGTGCTGACGGCCGCCGTTGTTGTGCTGTCGGCGCTGAAATTCGCGATGCCCGATGCCTTCTCGCTGCTGAACGCCTTCCCCACCAACCGCGACTGGCGGCTGAACGTCGGCGACGGGGTGCAGGCAGCGTTCGACTGGACCAAGACCTCGGGCCGCGGCTTCTTTGACGGGCTGACCGCGGGGATGCGCACGCTTCTGGACTGGATCGAGGTGGTGCTGGTCGATACCCCCTGGCCGGTGGTGGCGCTGGTCATCGTGATGCTGGCCTACCTGTCGGCGGGCGCAAGGGTGGCGATCTTCACCGGCGCGGCACTGGCCTATCTGGGCCTCTTGGACTTCTGGGAAAAGGCGATGACCACCATTGCCCTCCTGGGCGCCGCGGCGCTGATCTCGATCACCCTGGGCATCCCGCTCGGCATCTACTGCGCCCGCCGCCCCAAGGTGTTTGCGGTGGTGCGCCCGGTGCTGGATTTCATGCAGTCGATGCCCTCCTTCGTCTACCTGATCCCGGTGGTCGCCTTCATCGGCTCCGGCAAGCCCGCGGGCGTGGTCGCCACCATGATCTTCGGCAGCCCGCCGGTGATCCGCTTCACCGTGCTGGGGCTGCAGCAGGTGCCGGAAACCGTGCGCGAGGCCGCGCTCGCCTTCGGCGCCACCCCGCGCTACCTCTTGTGGCGGGTGGACCTGCCGCTGGCGCACAAGACGATCATGGCCGGCGTCAACCAGACTATCCTGCTGTCACTGGCGATGGTGGTCGTGGCCTCGCTGATCGGCGCCAAGGGGCTGGGCGAGGACGTGCTGGAAGCGCTGCAATATGCCGCCGCCGGCCAAGGGATCCTGGCGGGCCTGGCGATCCTGTTCTGCGCCCTGATCCTCGACCGGATCGTGGCCGGCAAACGCTGACCTGCCCCGCCGCATCCGGCCTCCGCCGGGTGCGGCCCCTGCCGCCCGTTTGGCAGTTGCAGCCCCCGCGGCGGCCTCCTATGCTGGCCGCACTGGAAATGGAGATTTTATGTCCCGGTAAGGATGGGAGGCAAAATGCCTCCCGGTGCATCGCAGCCCAATGAACCGCCCGCCTCCGGCCGGAGCGCGGCGGCGCTTCTTTGCACGCGCCTTTCCCTTACCCAAGCGCCCGGGAACCGCTCGCGGCCGAGACATGAAAGACACCCCAATGACACGGGATTATTCCCAGTTCTTCCCCTCCAGCCCGCTGGACACGCAAAAGCCTTCTCTCTCCCCGCTGCAGGCCCTGGGCTGGCAGCCGCATTTCGCACAGCAGGTCAGCACCGGGGAGATGGCCGCGACACCGCCCGTCCGCATCACCGCGGTGCACCGCAACGCGCTGCACGCCACGGGCGGAGGCTTCGAGACCACCCTGCCGCCGCGCCCGGATGTTACTGTCGGCGACTGGCTGATGCTGGACCGCGCCCAGCCGCAGAACAGCCGGCTGCTCACGCGCACCAGCCTGATCCGGCGGCGGGCGCCCGGCACCGGCCGGCAGGAGCAGCTGATCGCGGCCAATATCGACACCGCCTTTGCCGTCACCTCCTGCAACCAGGATTTCAACACCGCCCGGCTGGAACGCTACCTGGCGCTGATGCTGGAGGCGCAGATAACCCCGGTCATCGTGCTGACCAAGACCGACCTGACTGATGATCCGCAGGCCTATGTTCAGGCCGCCCGCGCCATCTCGGAGATGGCCGAGGTGGTCGCGCTGGACGCCCGCGGCGGCGAGGCGCAGACCGCACTCGCGCCCTGGTGCAAACCCGTCAGCACGGTGGCCTTTCTCGGCTCCTCCGGCGTCGGCAAATCCACCCTGGCCAACGCGCTGCTCGGCACAAGGGCCATCGCCACGCAGGCGATCCGCGAGGACGACGCCAAGGGCCGCCACACCACCACCCACCGCGAGCTTCACAAGGCCCCGAACGGCTGCCTGATCCTCGACACCCCCGGCATGCGCGAGCTGCAGCTGACCGATGCCGCAGACGGGATCAGCAGCCTGTTTGCGGGCATCACCGAACGGGCGGCCCAGTGCCGGTTCAGCAACTGCCGCCACGACAGCGAACCGGGCTGCGCCGTGCTGCAGGCCGTCGAACAGGGGGAAATCGAGCAGGCGCAGCTGGACCGCTGGCGCAAGCTGACGGCAGAGGACGCCTTCAACTCCGCCACGCTGGCGGAGCGCCGCGCCCGCGGCAAGGCCTTTGGCAAGATGGTCCGCAGCGCAAAGAAAATCAAAGAAACGCGGAGGTAACGTGATGCAGGCCTCGAAAACCGGCCAGATCGTCTGGCATGACCTGTTCACCCCGGACCGGACAGGCGCGATGGAGTTCTACCGGCAGGCTGCCGGCTGGAGCTACCAGACCGAACGGGCCACCGATTTCGCCTGGGGCGGCGGTGAAAAGCAGTTTGTCCTGGCACTCCTGGACGGCGAGGCAGGGGCGGGGTTCGCGGAAACCCCGCCCGGCCTTCCGGACGGCTGGATCCCCTATGCCGAAGTGGCCGATGTCGACGCGGCCGCGGCGCAGGCCGAACATCTGGGCGGAGACATTCTCCGCCCCCCGTTCGAGGTGCCCGGCGTCGGCCGCAACGCGCTGCTGCGCGATCCCTTGGGGGCGCTGCTTGGCATTTCGCTCTCACGCCACAGCTTCCCTGCGCCAGCCCGGCAATTCGGCCCCGAGGTCTACTTGTCAAACGGCGCGGGCTTCCCTGCGGATTTCTATGCCGCGGTCTGCGGCTGGCAGCTGCAGGCGGCACAGGCGCAAGCGCAAGCGCAAGCGCAGGCAGCAGTGCCCATCCGCGGGCCTTCGAACAATCTTGCCGGCTGGCACCTGACGCATGTCTTGCCGCCGCTTCCCCGCCCAGCTTGGGTTCCGAACATCAAAACCGCCTCTGCCGCCGGCGCGCGTCTGGCCGCCGAAGCGCTGGGAGCCCGATTTGCAGGCGAGGCCGCGCTGCCGGGCACGCAGCCCGCTTGCTTCCTGATGCAAACGCCCGGCGGCGCGCCGGTTGTGTTCAGCACGGCCCCGGTCAGCGACGGCCCAGTGAGCACATCCGGCTGACCCCAGTTGCTAGATATGCAGCGCCTGCCCCAGTGCTCTGAGGCAGGCCTCCTGCAGGGCTTCCGACTGGGTTGGATGGGCATGAATCGTCGCGCCGATGTCCTCCAGACAGGCGCCCATTTCAATGGCCAGCGCAAAGGCGGCGGAGAGTTCAGACACCCCTGCCCCAACCGCCTGCAGGCCCATCACCGCATGGTCGCTCTCGCGCCAGACAACCCGGATAAAGCCGTCCTCGCGCTCTGCCGTCAGCGCCCGCCCGTTGGCCTGCTGCGGAAACAGCGTGGCGGCGGTGCCCTCCGCCTCCCCCGGCAGGGCGCCGCAGGCCACCACTTCGGGGTCGGTAAAGCAGACCGCGGGGATCGCCCGCTTGTCCCATTCAACCGCATGGCCCGCGATATGCTCCGCAACCATTTCGCCCTGCGCCATGGCGCGATGCGCCAGCATCGGCTCGCCGGTCACATCGCCGATCGCATAGATGCCGCGCATCGACGACTGGCAATGGCTGTCGATTTTGACAAACGGCCCGTCCTGGGTCAGCGCCAGTTCCTCGATGCCGATCCCGGCGGTGCGGGGGCGGCGGCCGACGGTCACCAGCACCTTTTCCGCCGCCACATCGCCCTGATCCGTGTTCAGGCTGCCGTTTTCATAGCCCAGTGCCCTGGTGCCGGTTTTCACCGCCACCCCCAGCCCCTCCAGACGCGCCTCGACCGGGCGGGTCAGCTCCCTGTCATACAGCGGCAGGATACGGTCTTCCGCCTCGACCACCGTGACCCTGGCGCCGAGTTTGGCAAAGGCGGTGCCAAGCTCCAGCCCGATATAGCCGCCGCCGACCACCGCCAGGCTGTCCGGCACCTGTGTCAGCTCCATGGCCTCGGTTGAGGACAGGATGGGGCCGCCGAACGGGAGGTCCGGCAGCTCCACCGGGGCAGCGCCGGAGGCAATCACGATGTATTGCGCATGGATCACCTGGCCGTCGCCATTGCCGTTCACCGACACTGTCTTGCCATCCAGAAACCGGGCCCGGCCCTGCACAAACCGCACCCCGGCCTTTTTCATCAGCGCCGAAACGCCGCTGTTCAGACGCTGCACGATGCCGTCCTTCCAGGCCACTGTTTCGGCGAAATCAATCGCGGGCACCCCGCAGCTGATCCCCAGCGGCCCCTGCGGCGCATGGGCGATGCGGTGAAACTCCTCAGCCGCGTGGATCAGCGCCTTGGAGGGGATGCAGCCGACGTTCAGGCAGGTGCCGCCGGGCTTGCCTTCGTCTACCACGATGGTGTCGATGCCCAGCTGGCCTGCGCGGATGGCGCAGACATAGCCGCCAGGGCCTGCGCCGATGATCAGAAGCTTGCATTTCAAATCAGACATTCAGCCCTCGACAAACAGCATCGCTGGGGTTTCCAGCAGGGATTTCAGTTTCTGCACAAAGACCGCCGCGTCCCAGCCGTCGACCACCCGGTGATCGAATGAGCAGGACAGGTTCATCATCTTGCGCGGCCGGAACTGCTGGCCGTCCCAGACCGGCCGGATCTGCATCTTGTTGACGCCGACGATGGCCACCTCCGGGTAGTTCACGATCGGGGTTGTGGCGATGGCGCCCAGCGGCCCCAGCGAGGTGATGGTGATGGTGCCGCCGGTCAGTTCTTCCCGCTTGATCGAGCCGTCGCGAGCGGCCTCCGCCAGCCGCTGGATCTCGGCGGCATTGTCCCACAGGCTGCCCGCCTCGGCATGGTGCACCACCGGCACATTCAGACCCTGCTCCGTCTGGGTGGCGATGCCCACGTGCACGCCGCCATGACGGTGGATCACCCCGCCCTCGTCATCGAAACGCGCGTTCAGCCCGGGCTGCTCGCGCACCGCCTCGACGATGGCGCGGATCAGGAAGGGCAGCAGCGTCAGCTTGGGGCGGCTGCCCTCGTGTTTCTTGTTCAGCGCCGCGCGCAGATCCTCCAGCGCGCCCATCTCCACCTCCTCGACGATGGTGATATGCGGAATCTGGCGTTTCGACTGCGCCATCTTCTCGGCGATCTTGCGGCGCATACCGACAACCCGGATGTCCTCGACGCCGGTGTTGCGGCCGCGGGTGACGCCGCCCTGCTTGATGCCGCCCGAAGCGATCCAGTTGTCCAGATCCTCATGGCTGATGCGCCCGGCAGGGCCGCTGCCGGGCACCTGCCGCAGGGTCACCCCCTCGGCCCGCGCCCGCGCCCGCACTGACGGCGAGGCCAGCGGCTTGGCGCCTTCCGGCCGCGGCAGCCGGTGCCCCGCTTTCTTCGCGGCAGGCGCCGGGGCGGGGACCGGCTCGGGTTCAGTACCCGGTTCAGGCTCAGTGCCCGGCTCAGGTTCCGGCGCGGGTGCGGCAGCTGGCGCGCCGGGGTCCGCGCCGGCGGCATTGCCTGCGCCCGCCACCTCCAGCCGCACCAGAACGCCGCCGACCGGGATCATCGCGCCGATCTCGCCGCCCAGCTCCAGCACCTTGCCGTCGGCAGAGGACGGCACCTCCACCGCCGCCTTGTCGGTCATCACCGCGGCCAGGATGTCATCCTCCCGGACGATATCGCCCGGCTTCACATGCCATTCGATCAGCTCCGCCTCGGCGACGCCCTCCCCGACATCGGGCAGGCGGATTTCAAAGACCCCCATGGCTCAGTCCTCCATGACTTTCTTGAGCGCCTCGCCGACCCGGCCAGGCCCCGGAAAATACTCCCACTCCTGCGCGTGCGGGTACGGCGTGTCCCAGCCGGTCACCCGGATCACCGGCGCCTCCAGGTGGTAGAAACAATGCTCCTGCACCAAAGACATCAGCTCCGCCCCGAAGCCGGAGGTGCGGGTCGCCTCATGCACGATCACGCAGCGGCCGGTCTTCTGCACCGACGCCACGATGGCCTCCAGATCCAGCGGCATCAGGCTTCGCAGGTCGATCACCTCCGCATCCACGCCGGTCTCCTGCGCCGCCGCCTCGGCCACGAACACCATCGTGCCATAGGCCAGCACCGTCACCTCAGTGCCCTCGCGGCGGATGGCCGCCTTGCCCAGCGGCACAATATCATCCCCGTCCGGCACATCACCCAGCGGATGGGTCTTCCAGCTTTCGACCGGCTTGTCGTGATGGCCGTCAAATGGCCCGTTATAGAGCCGCTTTGGCTCGAAAAAGATCACCGGATCCGGGTCGGCAATGGCCGCCAGCAGCAGCCCCTTGGCATCGCGCGGATTGGACGGCATCACCACCTTCAGCCCCGACACATGGGTAAACAGCGCCTCCGGGCTCTGGCTGTGGGTCTGGCCGCCGAAAATGCCGCCGCCGGTGGGCATCCGGATCACCAGCGGGCAGGTGAAATCGGCGTTGGAGCGGTGCCGCAGCCGGGCCGCCTCCGAGACGATCTGGTCATAGGCCGGATAGACATAATCCGCGAACTGGATTTCGATCACCGGCTTCAGCCCGTAGGCCGCCATGCCGATGGCGGTGCCGACAATGCCGGATTCATTGATCGGCGCATCAAAGCAGCGGGATTTGCCGTATTTCTCCTGCAGCCCGGCGGTGCAGCGGAACACGCCGCCGAAAAACCCGACATCCTCGCCAAAGACGACAACCCGGTCATCCGCCGCCATCGCCACGTCATGCGCCTCGCGGATGGCTTCGATCATGGTCATCTGCGCCATCTCAGAACCCCGCCTCCTGCCGTTGCCGGATCAGATGCGGCGGCATGGTCTCATAGACGCCTTCGAACATGTCGCGCGGGCTGGGCGTCTTGCCGGCGCTCAGCGTGCCAACCGCTTCCGCCTCTTTCTGCGCGGCCCTCACGGTGTCCAGCACCTCCGCCTCGGCCTGGGCGTGGCGGTCCTCGCTCCATTCCCCGATGGCAATCAGATGCTTCTTCAGCCGCTCGACCGGGTCGCCCAGCGGCCAGGCCGCCGCCTCGCGCCGGGACCGGTAGGCAGAGGGATCGTCGCTGGTGGAATGGCCGCCCGCGCGGTAGGTCACATGTTCGATCAGGGTCGGCCCGTGCCCGCGCCGGGCCCGCTCGCAGGCCCATTTCGCCACCGCATGCACCGCCAGGTAATCGTTGCCATCCACCCGGACCGAGGCAATGCCGAACCCGTGGCCGCGGGCGGCAAAGGTGCCGACCCCGCCGCGGGCAATGCCCTGGAAGGTGGAAATGGCCCATTGGTTGTTGACGATGTTCAGCACCACCGGCGCGTTGTAGGTCGAGGCAAACACCATCGCCGCGTGAAAGTCGTTCTCGGCGGTGGAGCCGTCGCCGATCCAGCCTGCCGATATCCGGGTATCACCGGATATCGCCGAGGCCATGGCCCAGCCGACCGACTGCACAAACTGGGTGCCCAGATTGCCGGAAATCGTGAAGAACCCGTGTTCCTTGGAGGAATACATGATCGGCAGCTGGCGGCCGTGCAGCGGGTCTTCGGCGTTGGAATAGATCTGGTTCATCATCGTGACCATCGGATAGCCGCTGGCGATCAGCAGCCCGGCCTGGCGGTAGGTCGGGAAGTTCATGTCACCCGGCTCCAGCGCGCGGCTGAAGGCGCAGCTCACCGCCTCCTCGCCCAGATGCTGCATGTAAAAGCTGGTCTTGCCCTGCCGCTGGGCGTTCAGCATACGCGCATCAAAGGTCCGCAGCAGCAGCATGTGGCGCAGCCCCTCATGCAGCTCTTCGGTGCTCAGCGCGCCCGCCCAGTCGCCCACCGCCTCACCGTCCTTGTTGAGCACCCGCACGATGGAAAACGCCATGTCCCGGATCGCGTCCGGGTCCACGTCCACCGGCGGCCGCGGCACGGCGCCCGCGCGGGGGATCTCAAAGTCGGAAAAATCCGGGGTGTTGCCCGGGCGGCAGCCCGGCTCGGGAACGTTCAGGGATAGCGGTCCGGTATCGCTGGTCATACTGCACCTTTCTGGCTGCGGCAGCCCTGGACATTGTCCAGCAGGCTGTTCCGTTCGGGCCAGCGGTACGGCTCTGCTCTCCCGCCGCCTGCCCTGCCCCGTTTTTTACCACATAGTCCGGTAACCAATGGTTACCACGGTTGCACAGCCGCACTGATGCAGCAACCTGTGCATGCCAGAAAGCCGCCCGGGCTGCGGCCCGGGCGGCTATCGGAAGCATCACAGCGGCGCGGAGAATCCCGCAGGGGTGTCAAGCGTAGTGCTTGTTCCGGGACATCTTGCCGATGCCGGGGTTCATGCTGTTGGTGGGGTCCACCGATTTGTAGAACGCCGCCAGGTCCGGCTTGGCCGGATACAGGTGGCCGACATTGTGCTCTGCCGGGTATTCCGCCCCGCGCTTGTCGAGCAGCGCCAGCATCTTCTCCTTCAGCGCTTTCGGGTCGGCGCCCTTCTTCACGATGTAATCCTGATGCAGCACGTGGCACATGAAATGGCCGTAATAGAGCCTGCTCACCAGCTGGTCCGCGATTTCCGGCGGCAGTTCCTCGAACCAGTCCTGATCGTTGCGGCGCAGGGCAATGTCCAGCGCGATGATGTCCTCCACCTCCGAGCGGTGGACCGCCATGTAGCGCACCGCGGCGCCGGCGGCGGCAAAGCGGTGCAGCCCCGCCAGCTTGGCTTCGCGCGGGGTGCATTCGAAATAGCTGAGCGCGCCGTCATCGGCCATCTCCTCCAGCAGGGCGCGGGCCTCACCAATGCCGCCATCGCGCATCTTGAGGATCAGGTGATGCGGGTGCGACTGGCGGAACGCCCGCATCCGCCGCGGCAGGATATCCGGCCACATGCCGGACAGCGCCTGCATTACCCGGTCGGTCAGATTGCCAAGCCCCGGAATGCCGGCCAGCCGCGCATCCACCGCACCCTTCAGGGCAAAGAACATCGGCAGCCGGTCGGTGCCCAGCTTGTCGATCATCACCATGGTGTCCTTGCCGTAACGGTCCGACAGGTCAAAGACATCCCGGTGCATGTATTCGGCGCTGACCGGCAGATTTGTGAACTCGGCCAGAATGCGGCGGCGCAGGGCGGTCAGCGCCGCCGTGGTTTGGCTGCCCACGTAGAAGGTCAGCTCCTCATCGTTCTTCGGATAGGTATCCAGCCGCACCGCAAACACCGCCAGCTTGCCCGCACAGCCGGCCGCCTCATACAGCCGCGACTTGTCGGCATTGAACCGCGCCGGGGTCGGCGCGTCGATGTCGCGGACCCGCCGTGCATAAGAGGTGTCCGAGGCTTTCAGGTTGCCGGTCTCAATATCCTCAGGGCTGTAATCGCCGTTCTGCAGCCGGGTCAGGATCTCCTCCGGGCTGCCGCCCAGGTTTAAGCCAAGGTGGTTGACCAGCTCCAGCTGCTCCTCCGGGGTGATGCGGGCAAACAGCGACAGCTCGGTATAGGACGGCCCCCGTTCCACCAGCGAGCCGCCGGAGTTGTTGCAGACGCCGCCCACGATGGACGCCCCTATGCAGGAGGAGCCGATCACCGAATGCGGCTGGCGGCCCAGCGGGTCCAGCAGCTTTTCCAGCGCAAACAACGTGCTGCCGGGGAAGCTGACGACCTGCCTGCCGCCGTCCAGCAGCTGCAGCTGGTCCATCCGCCGGGTGTTGATCAGCACCACGTCCCGGTCATAGCTGCCCTTGGGGGTGGAGCCCTCGGTCAGCCCGGTGTTGGCCGCCTGCATGATGACGATCTTGTCAGCGGCGACGCAGGCCTGCAGCACCTTCCACTGCTCCAGCAGGGTTGCGGGCCGGACCACCGCCAGCGCCTCCCCCTCGCCCGAGCGGAACCCCTTGCGGAACCGCCGTGTGGCGCGGGCGCTGGTCAGCACATGGCGGCGCCCGCAGATGGATTTCAACGTCCGGATCAGTTCTGCATCGGTCATCACAGCCACCTTTCCCTGCTCAGTAAGCCACAGATGGCAGCCAGGTTGCCAGTGCCGGCCACAGGTAGACGAACATCAGGCCGGTCAGCTGCAGCAGCACGAAGGGAATGATGCCCTTGTAGATATGGCCCAGGCGGATCTCCGGCGGGCAGACGCCCTTGAGGTAGAACAGCGCAAAGCCAACCGGCGGCGTCAGGAAGGACGTCTGCAGCGTCACCGCCACCAGGATCACGAACCACACCAGCGCCGGCTCATCGATGGCGCCGAAACCGGGGATATCCAGGCCCAGCCCGTTCACGATCGGGCGCATCAGCGGCAGCACGATCAGGGTGATCTCGATCCAGTCCAGCACAAACCCCAAGAGGAACACGATGAACAGGATCATGAAGACGGTGCCCTCGGGGCCGAAACCGGTGCCCTGGATCATCTCCTCGATCAGCGCATCACCGCCCAGCTCCCGCAGCACATAGGAAAACACCGTCGCGCCCAGGAAGATCGCAAAGATATAGGCGGTGGTGTTGAAGGTGGCCTTGAGCACGTTGACCAGCTTCGCCAGCGTCAGCTTGCGGTAGCCAAGCGCCAGCAGCGTCGCCCCCAATGCCCCCACACCAGAGGCCTCGGTCGGCGTGGTGAGACCTGCAAAAATAGAGCCTAACACGGCCAGAATCAGCGCCAATGTCGGCAGCACCGCAATCAGCACGTCCTTGACCGCCGCCCAGTCCGGACGCTTGGCCCCCGCAGGCACCGGGGCCACGTCGCGTTTGATCAGCGCAATCACAAAGATATAGGTGAGGTACAGCGCGCCGATGATCACGCCCGGAAACACCGCGGCCATGAACAGATCGCCGACGCTCAGCGCCATCTGGTCAGCCATGATCACCAGCATGATCGAAGGCGGGATCAGAAT
This sequence comes from Leisingera sp. JC11, assembly GCF_040704725.1. Taxonomy (NCBI): domain Bacteria; kingdom Pseudomonadati; phylum Pseudomonadota; class Alphaproteobacteria; order Rhodobacterales; family Roseobacteraceae; genus Leisingera; species Leisingera sp. JC11. Next base: position 11,726 of record NZ_JBFCVS010000029.1, on the reverse strand, counting down.
ACCCAGGGTGCCGGAGGCCGACACCACGCCCGCCGCCAGCGCAGGCGAATACTTCTGCTCCATCATCGACGGCAGCGACAAGACGCCCAGCAGCACCACCGATGCACCGATGATGCCGGTGGAGGCCGCCAGGATGATGCCGATCATGGTGACAGTGATCGCCAGCCCGCCGCGCACGGTGCCGAACAGGCGCTGCATCGCCCCCATCAGCCGTTCCGCCACGCCGCTTTCATCCAGCATCAGCCCCATGAAGATGAACATCGGCAGCGCCACCAGCACCGCGTTCGACATTGTGGCATAAACCCGGTTCACCACCGCGCCCAGCGTCAGGTAATCCAGCCCGGTCAGGGTTTCCTCCAGCCCGGTCCAGTTCATCATGCCGTTGTCGAACAGATAGGCCAGCCCGCAATAGGCCACCCCTACCCCGGCCAGCGTCCAGGCCACCGGAAAGCCGGTGAACAGCAGCGCAATGAAGGTCAGGAACATGGCGATGACCAGCTTTTCCTCGGTGCTCTCCACCAGGAAGGTCAGCGCCGTTGCCACGACCGCAAAGCCAAGGAGCGCCCAGATCACCAGCCGCAGGCTTTTCCCGGCGCGTTCCTCTGCCGGGCCTGCCAGCAGCGCGTGGCCGTCATGGATCAGCCGCGCCAGCGCCGCTGCCGCCAGCATAACAAAGCTCAGCGGGATCACCGCCTTCAGCGCCCAGCGGGCGGGCAGGCCGGTCGGGCTGTCGGAACGTTCGTTCACCCGCCAGCTTTCATAGAAATAGTCGTAGCCCTGATCGATCATCAGATAGATGAACGGCACCAGCAGGGTCAGGATGCCGATCACCTCGATGATCCTCCGGGCGCGGCGGCTCAACTGCATGTGCAGCACGTCGACCCGCACATGGCTGTCTGTGACCAGCGCATAGGAAATGCCGATCATCGTCACCAGCCCGTAGAAATGCCACTGGATCTCGTCCAGCTTGGGATAGTTCTGGTTCAGAAGGTAGCGCAGCGCGACCTGTGAAACGATGGCCAGCACCAGCAGCAGGTTGGCCCACATCACCAGGTTGCCGGTGCCCTTGACCGCGTTGTCTATCCACACCGCCAGCCGCTGCCGGTCCTCGTCGCCGTGCTCAAGGATCTCTTCGTAGCGTTCGATCGGGTCGTCCTGCAGATGCAGATTCTCGGCCATGGTTTCCTCCTCCGGAACGTGGCGTGCGCGGACGTGAATGCGCCCGTATCAGTCAGGGAAATGACGAAAATCGGGAAAGGCGGGGCGGCGGGAATATGGCCGCCCCGAGGTCGCGCAAGCGGGTTACTTGCGCGGGAGGAATGCGTTTTCCTTCCAGACCGCATACCCTTCACGGAAGGTCTGCATGTCCAGCAGCACGCGGCCGAAGAACTGATCGTTGGTGGCCTCTTCCGCGGCGACCTCATCCCAGGTGGCGCGGAACAGCTCCAGCATCTGGTCGTCCCACTGCTTGATCTGCACGCCGTTGTTTTCGACGTTGTCGATCAGCGCCTCGTGCTGGATCGCCTCGCCTTCGGCAAAGCTGTCGGCCATCGAGGCCTTGCAGGCGTTTTCGATGATCGCCTTGTGCTGTTCGCTGGCTTCGTTCCAGACGTCCTTGTTCACCAGCAGTTCGAACACGGTGGCCTGCTGGTGCCAGCCGGGGAAGTAGTTGTATTTCACCAGCTTGTGGAAGCCGAGACGGGCGTCAATGGCGGGCATGGAGAACTCGGTGGCGTCGATGGCGCCTTTCTCCAGCGCCGGGAAGATCTCGCCGCCCGGCAGCAGTGAGGTGGCAACGCCCAGCTTCTGCATCACCTTGCCGCCCAGGCCGAAGAACCGCATCTTCAGGCCGTTCAGGTCCTCGGCGCTGTTGATCTCCTTGGCGAACCAGCCGGAGGTCTCCGGCGCGATCACCGCACAGGGCAGCACCTTCACGTTATAGCCCGCCTGGTCGTACATTTCCTGATACAGTGTCATGCCGTTGCCGTAGTAGAGCCAGGCCATGTATTCGCCCGCTTCCGGGCCGAAGGGCACGGCAGAGAACAGCGGGGCGGCCGGGATCTTGCCCGCCCAGTAGCCGGCGGTGGTGTAGCCGGAGTTGATCTTACCCGAAGACACCGCGTCGAGGATCTCGAACGGCGGCACCAGCTTGCCGGGCTCATAGACTTTCATTTTCAGGCTGCCGCCGGACATCAGGTCCAGCTGCTCGGCCACCCGCGGGATCGGCGAGCCGAGGCCCGGCAGCGAGGTCGAAAAGGCAATCGGGGTTTTCAGCAGCAGCTTGTCGGCGGCCTGTGCGGCAGGGGCTGCCAGCAGCGATGCGGCCACGGCAAGCGAGGTCAGGGTCTTTTTCATGGGGTCTCCTCCGGGTTCAGTCCGGCCGCTCCTCCGGCCGCAGATCCTACCGCTGATGCGGCATGACTGGTAAATATTGTTGACCACACAATTCAGTCAACAACTTTATTTACCACTGAGCAGGTTGGCAGCGGGATCGCGAGGCGGGCGAAACCGCATGTTTTTTCGGCACTTTGAAGACGGGTCCAGGAAAGATTGTTTTCTTTCATAATATTGCCTCGAAGCCGGGCATCCGTATTTCTGGGTAGATCGGCTTGCAGTTTTGCGGGGCAGTGGTAAAGTTTCAGAATGACCTCTGTTCCGAGGTTTCCCAGCATCTAAGTGGACGCCATGACCGACATCCGCCCGTTTGACCCCGTTGGACACGAATCAATTGCCGATGCCGTGGTCGAGCAGATTGAGACGATGATCGTCGACGGCATCCTCAAGGAAGGCCGCAAACTGCCCTCCGAGCGGGAGCTGGCAGAGGCCATGGGGGTCTCGCGCCCCAAGCTGCGCGAGGCGCTGCAAACGCTGGAAAGCCGCGGCCTGGTCAATGTCCGCCACGGCGAGGGCACCTTCATCGCGCCGCTCACCGGCCGCGCGATGTCCCCTGCCCTGCTATCGCTCTACACCCGCCACGGCGGCGCCTTCTACGACTACCTGGAATACCGCCGCGAGCAGGAGGCCTTTGCCAGCCGCCTGGCCGCAACCCGCGCCACCGAATCCGACAAGGCGCGGCTGGCCGAGATCGTCGCCGACATGCAGACCGCCTGGGAGAACGATGACCAGGACGCCAGCCAGGAGGCCGACTTCCGCCTGCACACCGCGGTGGTCGATGCCAGCCAGAACACCACCCTGATCCACATGATGGCCTCGGTCTACGACCTGACCCGGCAGGGGGTGTTCTACAACCGGGAGTTCCTGCGCACTATGGATGGCACCGGCGCGGAGCTGCTGAAACAGCACAAGGAGATCGCCCAGGCGATCATCGACGGCGACCCGGACCGCGCCGAGGCCGCTGCCCGGCGCCACATGGATTTCGTCGAGGAATCCTTCCGCGCAGGCCAGGAACAGCAGGCCCGCGAAATCCGCGCCGCCAAGCGGCGGCAGCTGACCAGATAGGTCTCCCCTCCTCCGCTGCCGCGGCGTGCTGAGCCTGGGCGGCTATGGCCCATCAAGGCCGCACTGCCGGATCTCCGGCGATACCTTCGAAAACATGCTGCGCGGGGACCGCTCAGACGGGATCGGACTGCGCCCGTTTAACCGCCTTTCTGGTGATCTCCGCCGCTTCGCCAGCCGCTTCCCCGACTGCTTCGGCTTCCGTCTCACTGGCATAGCGGGCGCAGCGGGACATCATGCCGAACCATTCCCGGCCGTCTTCGGCGATGCGCTCTGCCGAATGGCGCTGCCACTCTGTGAAGGCTTCAAACGCATCGGCCGGGCGCGAAGGATCGGCTGACACCACGGTGCGGGCCGCGTCCAGCGCCGTGCGCGCTGCCTCGTGGCGGCGCTCGAACCAGTGGCGGGTGAACTCTTCTGCTTCATCCAGGATCTTCTCCTGGACATTCCAGAACTGCTCAACCTGCGGCTTGTACATCGGGTTAAACAGCATTGCGCTCTGAAGCGGCTTCAAGGCTTCCGCAAAGAGCCCCGGGGTTCTGTCTGTTGCTTTTCCGGACATCGGTGCACCTCCTGGCATAGGAATCGGCTTCTGCTCCATTGTGCCATCTGGGCGGCGGAACCGCCTTAACGAAAATCAAACGGACCCCAAAATCACGGCACCTGGCCTGATCCCGGCGGATATCTGCTCAGGGTACCCCTGCCCTACATCTGCGGAACCACCGCAGCCGGAGTTCACAGCTGTGAACTTTCTAAGCTGCGGCCTTGCGGGCGAGGGCCATGACCATCGGAGTGCTGGAAAAGTTTTCCGACATCGCCTTGGCGCTGAGATGCCGGAGGTATCCGCCGGGAGAGCGGATGTCGGCGAAGCGTTCGAGCATGGCTGCGACCACAACGGCGGCCTCAGCAGCCCCCATGGCGCGCTTGGCCTCATCCCAGACCGCGGCGGAGATGCCCATCATCGGGCGCACCGTATCGGCAGCGCGTTGAAGGTCGCCCCAATGACGGATGGCGCCGTCGGCATAGCTGCGGATTTCACCGCAGGCGGCGAGGATCAAACGAAGCGGGAGGTTCGGGCCGGTGAGCGCCGGTGCTTCAGCTGATTGAATTGAACTTTCACGAGTGACTGACCTTTCTGCTGCATGGTTCTCAGCATACGCGGTATCGTCTTTCGATTCCGTATCCCCAGCGTGCGCTGCCTTAACGGCCTGTTCAGATTCAAATGAGTCTTTCTTTGAATTCTGATAGTGGTGCTCATTTTGAGCGCCGCTGGTGCCCGGATCCTCTGCAAAAACAGCCTCCAGGTGGCTCTTGGCTTCCTGCAGCGCGGCGGTGAGGCGGGTTTGAATCTCTTCCAGCTCTGCCAGACCCAGCTTGCGGCGCAGGGCGCGGGCGGTAAGGTGGAAGAGGTCGTGGAATTGGTCCCAGACGCCAATCTCAGGACGCTCTGCCGCGCCGAGCAGCGCGAGGTTCAGCAGGTCGCGGCGCATCAGGCTGACGGTCTCGCGCAGTTGCTTGATCCGGGCCGCCAGGGTGCGCTCGGCCTCTGCGGCATCCGAAAACTCGGCGTAGCGGCGGGCGAGGGGGGAGAGGTCGAAGCCGTAGGCCACCCGTTCGCCCTGACAGCGGCGCACGTAGCGTTTGCCGTTGGGGCTGTCGCGGCGTATCAGGATGCCTGCGGATACCAGCTTGGCCATGTGGCGGCGCATGGTGGAATTGGGCATACCGTTCAGCCGCTCGCAGATTGCCCGGTTGGAGGGGTGCACCACGGTGACACCGGGCCGCGGGTCAATCTCTGTGCCGGGCAGGAAACTGATCAGCGCCTGCAGCACCGAGAGGTCGCGGTCGTTAAGGCCATGAGCCTTGCGCGCCGCAGCCAGCTCGCGCAGCGCGTCCCATTTGCTGACGGCGGATTGCATAGGGGAGTGTTCGGCAGCGGCCTGCTGGCGTTTCAGCAGGACAGCATCCACCGTTCGCCCAAAAGGCGTGAGGGGCATATATCCCATGTCATCATCACGAAAGACAAAAAAAGGACGGCCCGCGAATCGCTTTGGACTTGCGGTTGTTGGCTCCGGCCACTAACTTGAAGGTGCTAGAAACAAGTTGGTCTCGTGGAGCTTCGGTTTTGCGGGGCCTTCTTTTTTGCCTGCTCTGTGCCTCCTAAGTTATTGTTATCATTTAACCTTCGCCGCGCGACTGCCAGCGCGCGTGAAGTTCTTCAATCACTGTTTGCGCCTCGGCCTCCAGCCAGTCGGCAAAACCGCCGCCGGGGAGTTCCAGGCTGACGCCCTTGGCAGTGCGGCGCAGGGTGGCGCTGCGAAGACCGTCAACGGTGAGTGGTTGGGTAAGGGTGCGGGTCTTGCGTTCCTTTGTATCCTTCTGCGGGGCAGGGGAGGGGACTGCGGCCCGGAACACCGCCTCAAACGCCAGCACAGAGGGGTCGGCGGGTTCTGCCTCTGCGGCGCCGTTGACGGCCCGCATGGTGAAATCATCATATTCCTTTTGGGCGATGGCAATCAGCCTCTCGCGGCTGGCGCCGCTGCCGGCAATTGCCTTGGCCAGTGCATCCCAGCGCGGGCGGCCGATGCCCTGGGCCGGGCCGATGGCGCGGATCAGGTCGCCCCCGATCGCCTCGGCAATGGCGATGGCCATGGAGACGGAGGATTTGGTGACGGTCAGCACCTCGGCGACCTGCGACTGGTTGCCGAAGCCGTTTTCCACCAGTTCCTGCGCGAACAGCGCCTTTTCGATGAAGGAGAGATCGCGGCGGGCCATGTTTTCCGAAATCTGGGCACGCACGGCGGCGTCATCGTCCAGATTAGCGACCAGCGCCCGCACCTTGGTGACCTTGTCCGAGGAACGGATCGCCTCCAGCCGGCGGCGGCCGTAGACCAAGAGGTAGCGGTCGGCCTCCGAGGGATGGCGGCGCACCAGGATCGGCACAGTCTGGCCGTTGGCCTCGATCGCGTCGCGCAGGTCGATGATGTCGTTGGGGTCGAGCCGGTCGTGGACCCGGGTGTCCTCGATCTGATGCGGCTCCAGATCCCAGACCCGGTGCGAATCCACCGCATCGCGGGCAGAGCGCAGGGCGCGGTTGCTGGACATCATCGTCGTGGCCGGGGCAGGGGAGGCCACCGGCGCGCCGGCTGCGGCCAGGCTGTCGAGCATCGACAGGCGGGATTTCTTGCTGCTGGTCATGTGCGCCCCCAGGTTTCCTGAATGAGCTGGCTGATTTCGTCATTGACCGCGTTCAGGCTTTCGACCGCGCGGTCATAGGTGGAGCGGGTGAAGGCGCTGCGTTCGACCTCGTACAGGGTCTGTTTCGTCAGGCCGGCGTCGGAAATCGCGGTGGATTTCAGCATCGGCGCGTTCAGCACCTTGTCGCCGTACATGGTGCGCAGGAAGGCAACGATGCGGTTCTGCGGCGCGTCCGACGGCTCGTAGCGCGTGAGAAGGTAGCGCATCCAGTCGTGGCTCATGTCGGCGCCGCTTTGCGCGATCACGTCCATCAGGTCGGCGGTCATGCGCAGGAATTGCGACATCGACATCACGTCGAGCATTTCCGGGTGGATGGTGACCAGCACGCCGGTGGCGGCGGAGAGCGCCGACATGGTGAGGAAGCCGAGCTGCGGCGGGCAGTCGATCACCACCACGTCATAGTCGGAATCGACCTGTGTTAGAGCCTCTTTTACCCGGAAGAAGAACAGCCCGGCGCTGCCCTGGGCAAGCGCGCGGGGGGTGTCGTGTTCGAACTCCATCAGTTCGAGGTTGCCGGGGATCAGGTCGAGGTTGGGGATATAGGTCTTGCGGATCACCGAGGAGATCGGCGCCGGGTCGTCATAGCGGATGGCGTCGTAAAGGGTGCCGCCGTCCTTGAGGTCGAACTCCGGCTGGACGCCGTGCAGGGCGGTCAGCGAGGCCTGCGGGTCGAGGTCGATCGCCAGCACCCGGTAGCCCTTGAGCGCCAGCCGCTGCGCCAGATGGGCGGAGGTGGTGGTCTTGCCGGAGCCGCCCTTGAAATTCATCACGCCGATGATCTGCATATGGTCGCCGTCGCGGCGGCCGGGCAGGTAGTCGCCGGGCTTGCGGGCGGTTTTCTCCAGCAGCTCGCGCAGTTCCCGGATGTTTTCCGCGGTGTACTGGCGGCGATTGCCGGCGGTGAGCTCGGGCGAGGGGCCCTTGCCGTCCAGATGCAGCTTGCGCAGGTAGGAATCATTCACTCCGAGCAGGGCCGCGGCCTCGCCGGAGGTGAATTTGCGCATGGTCTTGGAGGCGTTCGGCGGGAACAGGCTTTCGCGTTGCGCGTGCAGCTGGGCCGCAATCCATTCGGAATGCTGGCGGATCACCGCATTGAGATCCTCAGGTGTGTATGTATGATCCATCTGCCCTTGTGCCTGCCATCTGCGCCGCTCTGCCTTTTACCCGTGCCTTTGCTGCCTGGCGTGTTCACGGAAATTGGCGTTTGCCGCCTCTTTTCCGTGACTATTGGCCAAAGAGCGGGATTCGTGCAAGCGTTTTCTATAGTTGGCCGGTCCGGGTGGGTCCGGCGGCAGGCAGTCTGCGGCAGCTTCAGCGGCTGGGAAACAGGCCGGGCATCCAGTCCCCGGCCAGCGCGGCGGGGAAGTTCAGCTGCAAGGGCGCCCGCTGGGTCGGCGATTTGAGCGCGCCGGACGCCAGCAGTCCCGCCGTCACCTTGCGGGCCTGGCGGCCGCTGACGCCGAGCAGCCCGTGCACTTGGCCGCGCTCCAGGCTGCCCAGGGTAAGAGCCTCGCGCATGACGGTTTCGGCGCCGGTCAGCAGGCGCCCGGCCCGGATTTCGCCCTGGCACCAGGCCTCGACGCGGGCGCGCAGGGCGTGCGGCTGCATCAGCTGCTCCATGAAGCGGACCTGGTCGATCGAGGTCTCCAGGAAAAAGGCGGCGAATTCCGCCAGCCGCTGCTCCGAGAGGTTGCCGCGGCCGTCGGCGCCGCCGTGGCGGGGCTCATCCGCGGCCATCAGGCGCTGCTTGTACTCGGCCTCCTTGCGGGCGAGGCCGCGGGAGGCGGACCACAGGCCTTCGGAATTCACGTTCTGGCGCAGCATGGCATGGGCGACCATGCGCGACACCCGCCCGTTCAGGTCCAGGAACGGGTGCACCCAGACCAGGCGGTGATGGGCGCAGGCGGTGGCGATGATGGCGCCGCTGCGGCCCTGGGCGCCGTACATCTTGCGCATATGCGCCAGCAGCCGCGCCACCGCGCCGGGGCTGGGGGCGACGTGCTTGCCCACCTGCACATAATCCGTGCGGAAGGCGCCGGGGATGATCCGGGTCTCCTTGCCGTCCGGGCTGCGCGTGACCAGCAGGCTTTCGGGCAGGTTTTCACAGAACCGGCGGTGGATCTCCTGCAGCACGGCAGGGTCGAGGGGATGATCGGGCAGGCCGCCCTCATCAATCCATTTCTGCACCGCGATATGGGCGACCGCCTCCAGCTGGAGGTCGCGCTTTTTCCGGTCCTGGCTGAAATCCTGATTGAGGGCGCGTTCGATGTCGACCGGGTGGGTGTTGTGGCCCTCGATCAGGTTCGAGTAATAGCAGTTCATCGACCGAACCAGGCCGGCCAGCGGCGTGCGGACGGCCTCTGGCAGCGCGGCGCGCAGGCCGGAGGAGGCCATCGCCAGTTCCACCGCCAGATCATTGAGAGCAGGGCGGTGCCTGGAGGCCTCTTCGGGGATCAGGGGTTCGACGATGGTGATCGGCTCGCCATCATCCGCTAGGTCAGTCGCCATGCGCCCCTCCGCTCCGGTTCCGGGCGGTGACGCCCGAAGTGTTCCTGTTCAAGTTCCGTTTTATAACCCGTTTTAGGCCGCCGGTTAACAGGATAAAATAACAACATTTTCATCGTGTTATGAAAGCAACGGCGGGTTCATTCGGAAAAATTGTTCCGCCTTTAGTTCCGGTTTAGATTCCGGTTGTTGCATGGGCGACTGCCCTGCGGCAGCCGGAGGCAGCGGCGGGCTGGAGGGAAACTGCCGGCCTGCGGCGTTGATGCAGTTGCCGGGCACGGCCGGATTGCGGCAGGCTGGGATCAGCAGCCGGTGGCGGCTGCGGAGGGCAGAGCGCATGGCAAACCCGGTTCAGGAGAACAGCGGCGGGCCTCTTTGCGGGCTGACGCGGCAGCAGGCCGAGGCCGCGCGCCGGACCTATGGCTGGAACGAACTGCCGCAAGGCAGGCGCACCGGGCCCTTGCGGGTGTTTCTGCGCCAGTTCAGCAATTTCCTGGTGCTGATCCTGATCGCCGCCGGGATCATCGCCTTCACCCTTGGCGAATATGCCGACACGCTGGCAATCGGGCTGGTGATTGCGCTGAACGGTGTCTTGGGGTTCGTTCAGGAATGGCGGGCCGAGACCGCGCTGGAAAGCCTGCGCAACATGCTGTCGCCGCAGGCGCTGGCGATGCGTGACGGGCGCGAGCAGATTGTCCCGGCGCGGGAGCTGGTGCCCGGCGACCTGATCATTTTGGAGGCGGGCGCCCGGGTGCCGGCCGATGCACGCCTGCAGGAAGCGGCCGGGCTGCGGGTGGATGAAAGCGCCCTGACGGGAGAATCCGTTCCCATCAGCAAAGCGCCCGGCGCGGAGGACGCGGAGGTTTTTGCCGGAACGATAGTGGCCGCGGGGCGGGCACTGGCGGTGGTCACCGCAACCGGCGCACACACCTCTTTCGGGCAGATCGCCTCTCTGACCGGATCGGTAGGCCTGAAGAAGACCAATCTGCAGGTGCAGCTTGGCCGCCTGGCCCGGCAGCTGGGGTTTGCGGCGCTGGCCATTGCCACCGCGATTCTGTGCCTGGGGCTGTACATGGGGCGGGATGCGGCAGAGATGTTCATGACCGGCCTGTCGCTTTCGGTGGCGATGGTGCCCGAGGGGCTGCCGGCGGTGGTCACCATCACCCTGGCGCTGGGGGCGGCGGCGATGGTCCGCCAGAAGGCGCTGGCCCGGCGCCTGCAGGCAGTCGAAACGCTGGGCGCCGCTTCGGTGATCTGCACCGACAAGACCGGCACCCTGACCGAAAACAAGATGACCGCGACCCGGGTCTGGACGCTGGACCGCATCTATCAGGTCACCGGCACCGGCTATGACCCGGCAGGCCATATCGCCCATGAGGGGGCGGTCGTTGGAGCCCGGGAAGATGCGGTGCTGGCGGAACTGCTGGCCGCGGGGCTGACCTGCACCCATGCCAGCCTGCACCGCGAAGGGGACCACTGGCAGATGACCGGCGCCCCGACCGAGGGCGCGCTGGTCACCCTCGGCTACAAGGGCTGGGCAGAGCTGCCGCCGCCGGACACGGTGCTGGCGGAAATCCCGTTCAGCAGCGAACGCAAGCGGATGAGCGTGCTGGCGCAGGGCGGCAGCGGCGCCAAAGTCTATAGTAAGGGGGCGCCGGAGCAGGTTCTGAGCATATGCACCCAAGTCATGACGCAGGACGGCCCGCGCAGCCTGGGCGGGGAGGAGGCGGCTGCCATCACCGAAGCCTATGAAGCAATGGCAGCGGAGGGGCTGCGGGTGATCGGCCTGGCAACTGGCGCGGCGCAGGGCGAGGAGATTGAGGAAAAGGACATGACCTTCCTCGGGCTGGCCGGGCTGATCGACCCGCCGCGGCCGGAGGTGCGGGCGGCAATCGGCGCGGCCCGGTCGGCGGGCATCCGGGTGATCATGATCACCGGCGACAGCCCGCTGACCGCTGAGGCAATTGCCGGCCAGCTGGGCCTGCCCGCCGGAAAGACCCTGACCGGAGATGCGCTGGAGGCGCTGGAGGATGCGGCGCTGGACCAGCTGTTGCAGCGGGATGTGCTGTTTGCCCGCACCCGGCCCGCCCACAAGATGCGGATCGTTTCCGCCCTGCAGGGGCAGCACCAGATCGTGGCGATGACCGGCGACGGCGTCAACGATGCGCCGGCCCTGAAACAGGCGGACATCGGCGTCTCGATGGGGGTGCGGGGCACGGATGTGGCCAAGGATGCCTCTGACCTGGTGCTGCTGGACGACAATTTCGCCACCATCGTGCGGGCCATCGGCGAGGGGCGGCGGCAGTTCGGCAATGTGCGCAAGTTCGTGCGCTATCTGCTGTCGTCCAACGCGGGCGAAGTGATTGCCCTGCTGATCAACATCCTGATCGGCGGGCCGCTGATCTTTCTGGCCACCCAGATCCTGTGGATGAACTTGGTGACCGACGGGGTGACGGCGGTGGCGCTGGGGCTGGAGAAGGGCGAGCCGGACCAGATGGAACATCCGC
>NZ_JBFCVS010000028.1:0-38407 GCF_040704725.1 Leisingera sp. JC11 | reverse complement strand
TTTGCGTTCAGCATATCTTCGATTGTGCGCCGTTCACGCAAATCCAGCTCCGTATGGGCCATCTTCCATTCTCCTTGCTTTCCAGCAAGATAGGGAATTTGTCGCAACCCAGTTTAGAATGTGCCCCAAGGGCGGCATGAAGCGGCATAAGAGCCACCCGGACTTCCCCAACATCGCCGGCATCTCCCTGTCCGGCCTGGGCAAGCACCGCGATGCCGTGCCCTACTTCAAGAAGGCGCTGACGCTGGCGCCCGGTTTTCACGACGCCCGCAAGAACCTGGCGCAGACACTGTTGTTCATGCAGCAGGGCGAACCGGCGATGAAGCTGCTGGAACGGGTGCTGAAGGACCAGCCAGGCGATCAGGCCGCGCTCTACCTGCAGGCGCAGGCGCATCTGGTGATGAACGACGCGGAGGCCGCGATTGAGGCCGCTACCGCGGCGCTGGCCCGCGATCCGCGCCAGCCGCGGATGCTGCGGCTGCGCGCGACTGCCTGGAACACGCTCGGCGATGAAAAGGCAACGCTGGCGGATTATCAGGCCGCGCTCAAGGTAAACCCCAATGACGCCGACGCATTGCAAAACGCCAGCTTGCTGCTGGCCCGCCTGATGCGGCAGGAGGAGGCCACCGAGGCCGCGCAGAAGGCCGTCGCCGTGGCGCCCCAGAACGTGGAGGCCCGCCGCCGCCTGGCCAGCCAGCTGATCTCCAACGGCGAAAGCGCTGCCGCCCGCGAGCAGTGCCTGGCGCTGCTGGAGCTGGACTCCAAGGACACCCAGGTGCTGGAAATGCTGGCCCGCATCAGCAGCCGCGACCAGAACGCGGACCTGCTGCCCATCGCGCAGAAGGCGCTGAAGAACGCCGCCCCCCGCTCGCTCGACCGCGCCAACGTCAGCTTTGCCCTCGCCCGGATCGCCGATCAGGCGGGCGACAAGGAGGCTTTCGCCGGCCACAATGACGAGGCGAACGCCTGCATGGCGGCGCAGACCCCCTATGACTACGAGGACAGCGAGCGCCAGTTCAGCCGCATCATGGCGGCCTTCCCGGATCAGATCACCCCGGCAGAAACCGCTCCCGAAGGCCCGCGCCCGCTCTATGTGGTGGGGATGCCGCGTTCCGGCACCACGCTCACCGAAACCGTGATCGGCCTGCACCCCGATGTGTTCCCCCTGGGCGAACGCGGCGTGCCGGCCTTCCTGCTGCATCCCTATCTGGACAAGGATCAGGACTTCACACCCGAGGCCGCCCGCGATTTCACGGCGGAGGACATCAGCCGCCTGCCGGAGATGCCCGAGGGAACAGCCGCCTATGTCGACAAGATGCCCGACAACTACCGCCTGCTGGGCCACCTTGGGACCGCCTACCCGGATGCACGCTTTGTTCATCTTTGCCGCGACCCGCGCGACGTGGCGCTGTCGATCTGGCGCGGCTATTTCTCCGGCAGCTCGCTCACCTATGCCTACGACCTCAAGGCGATGGCGCACCGCTTCAACCTCTATGGGCGGCTGATGCAGCACTGGCGGCAGGTGATGCCGGGCCGGATCTATGACCTGCGCTATGAGAGCTTCGTTGCCGATATCGAGGGCGAAAGCCGCAAGCTGGCAGAGTTCTGCGGCCTGGAGTGGATCGAGGACATGGCCCACCCGGAACGTCACGAGGGCCAGGTGCTGACGCTGTCGAACACCCAGGTGCGGCAGACCGCGCACACGCGCTCGATCGGCAAGTGGGAGAAATACGCCGATATCCTGGCGCCGTTGATCGACGGCTTGGACCCGGAAATCTGGCCGGAAATCAAAGGGTAACAGGCGTTACTTGGTGTAAGCCTTGCGCGCGATCTCGATCCGCGCATCCATCATCGACATCTCTTTAAGGATCTCCTGCCGGCGGCTGCGGTCGCCGGCCTCGCGCAGCTCCGCCCGCAGGCGCTGGAGTTCGCGCGACAGGCTGACGAACTCCGGCACCCCGCCGCTTTCGCGCACCAGCCGGTTCAGCAGCGCGTTTTCCGGATCGTCACACTTCGGCAGCGGCTTGCCGGCACCTTGCAAGTTGTCAAAGGCGCCGTCCTTCTCGGCGGCTTCGATGCGGGCGTTGATGAGGTCGATCAGCGGGTGGTCCATAGGGGCATTCTGCCACGCGCGCCCAGCCTGCGAAAGCCCCGCCGGCCCGTTTACGAAGCGCCGGCAAAGGTTAACAGTTCCTGAAAATAATGCGGCAGCCCTCCTGCCCGAATGTTTCGCGCGCGAAACATTGGATCCGGTTCGGACCTATTTGCCGCTGCCTATTTCACCTGCGAAATCCGCCCGTCGGTATAGGGCGTATACGGGCCCTGGGCCGCCAGATACTCCGCCAGCACATCCGCCAGATCCGGGCCGAAGTCATAGGCGTTCTTGTCATCGCCTTCGAACATCGCATAGCCGTCCCCGCCATTGCGGACATAATCGTTGGTGACCACCACATAGGTCTTGGCCGGATCAATCGGCACAAAGCCGTCGCCCTCTGCCACCAGCACCTCCTGCACCCGGCCCTCGTCCGGGGCCACGGAGCTGTCCCAGCTGAACTTCAGCCCTGCCACCTGCGGGAAGCGGCCCTTGACGTCCTCCACCTGGCTGACCCCGTTTTCCAGCGCCTCGACCAGAGTTTCGCCGTCGATCTCAAAGGTCGAGAGCGTGTTCTGGAACGGCAGGATGGTCAGCACCTCGCCCATGGTGACCTCGCCTGCATCCAGGCTGGCACGGATGCCGCCGGAGTTGGCGATGGCGATGGTCACCCCCTGGTCCTTGACCCGGGCCAGCATTGCATCGGCCACCAGGTTGCCCATCTGGCACTCCTGCACCCGGCACACATCGCGGCTGCCCTCAACGGGTTCAGCCGCCTCCGCCACCACCTTGTTGCGGATCTCATCCAGCGGCAGCGCCAGTTCCGCAATCCGGTCCAGCGTCGCCGCGTCCTCGCTGACAGCAGCATCCATGATCAGCGGCTCGCCGGTGGCGCTGACAACTTTGCCCGCCTCGTCAAAGGTCACGTTGAGCTCGCCCAGGAACTTGCCATAGGCATAGGCCTGCACGATCTGCACCGCGTTCACCACCGTCGGATACGGCCCCGCAGCCTTCTCAGAGGTGTTGGACAGATAGGTGTTGCTGTGGCCACCGACGATCACGTCCACGCCGGTGGTCTCCGCCGCCACCCGCTGGTCGACGCCGTAGCCGGAGTGGCTGAGCACCACGATCTTGTTCACACCCTCGGCGGTCAGCCGGTCAACTTCCGCCTGCACCGCCGCCACGGGATCGGAGAAATGCACGTTCTTACCCGGGCTTGCCAGCTCATGCGTATCCTCCGGCGTCAGGCCGATCAGGCCGATCTTTTCGCCGCCGCGCTCGATCACCGTGGATTTCTTCAGCACATCCGCCAGCGCCGGTTCCGCCGACACATCCACGTTGGACATCAGCACCGGAAAGCCCACCGCATCCATGAACCCGCGCAGCACCTCCGGCCCGTCGTCGAACTCATGATTGCCGACGGTCATCCCGTCATAGCCCAGCTGGTTCATGAACTCCGCCGCGGCCTTGCCCTTGTAGTAGGTATAGAACAGCGAACCCTGGAACTGGTCGCCGCCATCCACCAAAATCGAATTCTCCGCCCGCGCCCGCGCATCCGCAATGGCCGTCACCAGCCGCGCGGTGCCGCCAAAACATTTGCCCTCAGCCTGATCTTCGGCGTCGCAGGTGCTGTCGTATTTGTTGATCGGCTCGAACCGCGAGTGGAAGTCGTTGGTATGCAGGATCGTCAGCCTGTACTCCGCCGCTGCGGCACCGGCAGTCAGAGCCAGGGCTGCAACCGAAGAAAGAAACCGTGCAATCATGAGGAGCGCTCCCGTGTTCTGTTTCGGGCAAGCCTGCGCCCAAAGCCCGCGCCGGTCAAAGGGGAAAAGCCGTGCCGCCGCCTCCCCTTGCGTCAGCTTTGCGCGCCCCGCCCCGCCAATCCCCCTTGATTCATTTGGCGGTGCAGGGCATCAGGCCGTCATGCTGATTTACAAGATTTTCCGGGCGGGCGAATGGGCCGCGCTGCAGGCCGCGGGCGAAACCCCGGGCGCACCGATTGATGTGGCGGACGGCTATGTCCACTTCTCCACCGCAACCCAGGCGGCAGAGACCGCGGCCAAGCATTTTGCAGGCGCCGAGGGGCTGACCCTGCTGGCCTGCGACGCAGATGCAATGGGCGATGACCTGAAGTGGGAAGTGTCCCGCGGCGGCGCCGAGTTCCCGCATCTCTACCGTAACATCCGCATGAGCGACGTGGTCTGGGCCAAGCCGCTGCCGCTGGTGGAGGGCTCCCATCAGTTCCCGGAGGAGATGGCATGAAGCTGACCGAAAAGCTTGCCCTTGCCGCTATGCACCGGATCGACCCGGAGGCGGCGCACGGGCTGTCCGTAAAGGCGTTGACCATGGGGCTGGCCCCGGCCCCTGGCCCGGCCACATCCGCCCGGCTCAAGACCACTCTGGCCGGGATCGATCTGCCGAACCCGGTTGGTCTGGCGGCTGGCTATGACAAGAACGCCGAGGCGCTGGAGCCGCTGGCGAAATCCGGTTTCGGCTTCATCGAGGTGGGCGCGGCCACCCCGCGCCCGCAGCCCGGCAACCCCAAGCCGCGCCTGTTCCGCCTGACCGAGGACAAGGCGGCGATCAACCGCTTCGGCTTCAACAACGAGGGCATGGAGGCAATCGGCGCCCGGCTTGCGCAGCGGCCGCGCGACGCGGTCATCGGCCTGAACCTCGGCGCCAACAAGGACAGCAACGACCGCGCCGCGGATTTCGCCAAGGTGCTGGCCCACTGCGGCGCGCATCTGGATTTTGCCACCGTCAATGTCTCCTCCCCCAATACCGAAAAGCTGCGCGACCTGCAGGGCAAGGCGGCGCTGTCGGCGCTGCTGGCGGGTGTGATCGAAACCCGCGAGAGCCTCAGCCGCCGGGTGCCGGTGTTCCTGAAAATCGCCCCGGATCTGGACCGCGCAGGCATCGAGGACATTGCCGCCGTCGCGCTGGAAACCGGCATCGACGCGGTGATTGCCACCAACACCACCCTGTCGCGCGACGGGCTGCAGAGCGCCCACAAGGATGAGGCCGGCGGGCTGTCCGGCGCGCCGCTGTTTGAGAAGTCCACCCGAGTGCTGGCCCAGCTGTCGGAGCTGCTGGACGGCAAGGTGCCGCTTGTGGGCGTCGGCGGCATCAGCACGGCAGAGCAAGCCTATGCCAAGATCTGCGCCGGTGCCTGCGCCGTGCAGTTCTATACCGCGATGGTCTATGGCGGGCTGTCGCTGGCGGGCGACATTGCCCGCGGGCTGGACGAACTGCTGGCGCGGGACGGCTTTGACAACGTCGCGCAAGCGGTTGGAAGCAAACGGAAGGATTGGCTGTGATCACCTATTGGCATAACCCCCGCTGCTCGAAGTCCCGCGCAGGCCTCGCCCTGCTGGAAGAGCGCGGCGCGGAGGTTCAGCAGCGGCTGTACTTGCAGGACGCGCCCTCGCTCGAGGAGATCAAGGCGGTGCAAGCCGCGCTTGGCGTTTCCGCGGTGGAAATGATGCGGACCGGCGAGAAGGTCTTCAAGGAGCTGGGCCTGAGCAAAGACAGCGCCGAGGAAGATCTGTTGGCGGCGATGGCCGCGCATCCGATCCTGATCGAGCGCCCGATTGCCATCAAGGACGGCAAGGCGGTGATCGGCCGTCCGACCGAGGCAATCGAAACGCTGCTGTAAGCCGCCAGGCGGGCGTTGCGGCCCGCCCGCCCCCAGTTTACGTGCCCACCTGCGCTTCCAGCCGCGGGTAGCGCAGGCCCAGCGTTACGCCGCGGGCGATGTTCAGGACAATCAGCGCGGCCCACAGGCCGTGATTGCCGAAGACCGGCACCAGAACCAGCAACGCCGCAACATAGATGGCCACCGACTGCAGCATCGCCCATCGCATGTCGCGGGTCCAGGTGGCGCCGATGTAGATGCCGTCGAACATGTAGCTGGCAACGCTCAGGACCGGCAATACCGCCGCCCAGACCAGGAACACCCGCCCCGCCTCGCGCACCTCGGGAGAGGTGGACATCAGGTCTATGAGCCAGGGGCCGCCCGCGGCAAAGGCGACGCCAAGCAGGACCGCACCGCCCACGCCCCATTGCGAGGTGATCACAGACGCCCGGCGCACGCGGTCCCGCGCCTTGGCGCCAACGGCTCCGCCCACCAGCGCCTCAGCCGAGAAGGCAAAGCCGTCGAGCGCAAAGGCGGTGATTTCGACAAACTGCAAGAGGATCTGATTGGCGGCCAGGTTCACGTCGCCGATGCCGGACCCGATGAACAGGAAGGTGGTGAAGGAGCCGGTAAGCAGCACAGAGCGCACCATGATGTCGCCATTGACCTGCATCATCCGTTTCAGCCGCGCAGGGTCGAACACCCGCGCCCAGTCGCGCCATTGATCGCCACCAAAGGCATCCCGGCACAGGTACAGACCCAATGCCAGACCGGTCCATTCGGCGATCAGCGTGGCGATGGCGACACCCTCCACCCCCCAGCCGAGGCCCAGCACGAACCACAGGTCCAGCACGATGTTCAGCCCGTTCATCCAGACCTGCAGCAGGAACACGCCGCGGGTGCGCTCCACCGCGATCAGCCAGCCGGTGACCGCATACAGCGCAATGGTGGCCGGCGCGCCCCAGATGCGGATTTCCAGGTAATCGCGGGCCAGGCTTTCGACCTCTGCACTGGCCGGGGCCAGCGCAAAGGCGCCCCAGAACACGGCGCCCTGCGCAAGGATGAAGACAGCTCCGGCAGCAAAGGCCAGCAGCAGCCCGCGCATCAGCAGGGCGCCGGTTTCGGCCCAATCCCCCGCCCCGCGGGCCTGTGCCGCCAGCCCGGTGGTGCCCATGCGCAGGAACCCGAAGATCCAGTAGATCGTCGCCAGGATCACCGCGCCGATTCCCACGGCGCCGATCGGCGCAGCCTCGCCCATCTGGCCGACCACGCCGGTGTCCACGGCGCCCAGGATCGGCACCGTGGCGTTCGACAGCACAATCGGCAAAGCGATCCTGAGCACCCGGGCGTGGGTGATTCCGGTGTCCGCGCTCGTCATGGGTGTTCAGCCTTCGCCGTTCTTGTCCTGCGGCATCAGGAAATGGCCGGTGGCCTGGGCAAACAGCTTGTCCTTATGGTCCTGCCAGGCCTCCACATGCACCGAGGCATAGCGGCGCCCCGAACGGTTCACCCGCGCCCGCGCATAGGCATCGCGCGGCAGGCCGGAGCGCAGGTAATCGACGGTGAAGTCGATGGTCTTGGGCTGGCGCGGCAGGTTGCCCTTGGCCATCTCCGCCGGGTCCAGGTCACCGGATTCGATGCGCTGCCACAGGTGCGACCAGTTCAGCGTGATCATCGCGGTGATTTCAAGGAAGGCTGCCGTCACCCCGCCGTGGATTGCGGGCAGGAAGGGGTTGCCAATCAGCTTGTCGTCGAAATTCAGCACCGCTGTCAGCTCATCGCCGCGGCGTTCGAAGGTCACGTTCAAAAAGCGGATATAGGGCACCGAGTCGACCAGCGCCGACAGGGCTGCATCGCGGCGCTGCTTGACCACCTGGATCGGTTCGGGACGGGGGCGGCTCAAAACTTCTTCTCCACGGTAAAGGCGCCGGAGGCGGTGGCGACGGGGCGGTCCTGATCCTCGTCCATCGCGACGGCGCGGACAAAGGCAACGGTACGGGTGATGTGGTGGCAGGTGGCGCGGGTGGTGATCATCTGCCCCGGCGTGGCGGGCCGCATGTAATCGATGCGCAGGTCGATGGTGGCGGTGCCGCCGGGGGCGGAGGGGTGGCTCATCACCGCTGCGCCGCAGCATGTATCCATCAGGGCTGAGACCGCACCGCCGTGAATGACGCCGGTGGCGGGATCGCCGACCAGCTTTTTGTCATAGGCCATGCGGATCTCGGCGGTGCCGTCGCCGATCTCTGTCAGCTTCATTCCCAATTGCTTGGCGTGCGGGATCGCTTCGATGAACTGACGCGCGAGCTCGGTCTTGTCGGCCATGGGACTGTCCTTTGAAATCTCTGCCCCATCTTTGGCCCTGCCCCGGTGAAAGCGCAAGTGTGCCGCCACGGAGGTTGCACTGTTCGCTGCAAGTGCATAGGTTCCCGGCAAGGGAGACGACGGATGACCGACAACAGATTGTCATTCAAAGAAATGTGCGCCGAGTTCGAGGTCACGCCGCGGACGCTGCGCTACTATGAATACATCGAGCTTTTGCAGCCGGACCGCGAAGGCCGGTCGCGGTTTTACGGGGCGCGGGAGCGTGCCCGGATGAAGCTGATCCTGCGCGGGCGCAAGTTCGGCTTTCAGCTGGAAGAGATCCGCCAGTGGCTCTTGATCTATGAAAAAGAGGGCAACGACGCCCAGAACCATGCCTTCATGGAAATGGCCGACCGCCAGCTGGTGGAGCTGGAGAAGCAGCGCGAGCAGATCAATGAGGCGATTGAGGAGCTGAGCGAGCTGCGCGAAAGCACCCGGGCGCTGCTGAAGTAGGCCGAACGCATCTTTCCGGAATTCTGAACCCCGCCCTTGAGGCGGGGTTTTGCTTTTTACAGTGACCGCACCGGATTCGCCTGTTTCCGGGCCAGAACCGTTGCAGAAGCAGCCAGCGGCCCCTCAGCCAGACCGTAACGTTACGTCACTTGTTGTGCGTTTTGCGAACAAGTAACACCCCGAAAAGTGACGCAACGTACAACTTACGTAAACGTAAAGTCAGTCTTGATCGAAAAGCCAACTCCGCACAGCTTGGTCCTGCACCAAGCCGTAAGAGTGACGACGATGACCGAAGAAACCATGACCATCCGCGAGATGTGCGAGGCCTTTGATGTGACGCCCCGCACGCTCCGGTTCTACGAAGCCAAGGAACTGCTGTTCCCGATCCGCGACGGCCAGAAGCGGCTGTTCACCAAACGCGACCGCGCCCGGCTGAAGCTGATCCTGCGCGGCAAGCGGTTCGGGTTCAGCCTGGAGGAAATCCGCCAGCTGCTGGAGCTGTACCATGTCGGCGACCAGCAGGTGACCCAGCTCACCAAGACCTATGAGGTCGCGCGTGAACGGCTCGCCGATATGGAGCGCCAGCGCGAGGAGCTGACCGAGGCAATCGAGGACCTGAAGGACCAGCTGGCCTGGGGCGAGAAGATGATCGCCTCGATGAAGGCCAAGCAGGAGGCTGCCCAATAGGCAGCCGCCCCGCCTTTCCCGCCGGCCCGCCCGGCACTGACTTGAGCCACAAGACCCTGAAGAGGACCGCAATGCCTTCCTATCGAGCCCCCGCCAAAGACGCCCAGTTTATCCTGCACGATGTGCTGAAAGTCTCCGGCCAGGACATCCCCGGATACCATGAGCTGGAACCGGATTTCACCGGCGCCGTGCTGGAAGAGGCAGGCAAGATCGCCAGCGAAGTGCTGCACCCGCTGAACACGGTGGGTGACCAAGAGGGATGCCGCCTGGAAAACGGCGTGGTCTACACGCCTGCGGGGTTCAAGGAAGCCTTCGAGCAGATGAAGGAAGGCGGCTGGACCGGGCTCGACATGCCGGAAGAATTCGGCGGCCAGAACATGCCCTATGTAATGGGCACCGCGGTGGGCGAGTTCTTCTCAGCCGCCAACCAGGCCTTCACCATGTACCAGGGCCTGACCCATGGCGCGGCCTCCGCCATTCTGGCGCATGGCACTGATGAGCAGAAGGCCACCTATCTGCCCAATATGATCAGCTGTCAGTGGACCGGCACCATGAACCTGACCGAGCCGCATTGCGGCACCGATCTGGGCCTGATGCGCACCAAGGCGGAACCGCAGGGGGACGGCAGCTTCAAGATTTCGGGGCAGAAGATCTTCATCTCCTCCGGCGATCACGACATGGCCGAGAACATCGTGCATCTGGTGCTGGCCAAGATCCCCGGCGGCCCCGAGGGCATCAAGGGCGTCAGCCTATTCATCGTGCCCAAGTTCCTGGTGAACGAAGACGGCAGCTTAGGCGAGCGCAACGGCGTCTCGGTCGGCAAGATCGAGGAAAAGATGGGCATCCACGGCAACTCCACCTGCGTGATGAACTATGACGGCGCAACCGGTTGGCTGCTGGGCGAGGAACACAAGGGCATGCGCGCCATGTTCACCATGATGAACGAGGCCCGCCTGGGCGTCGGCATGCAGGGACTGGCGCAGGCCGAGGCCGCCTATCAGAACGCGGTGGAATACGCCAAGGACCGGCTGCAGGGCCGCGACGTGACCGGCACCAAGAACCCGGACGGCCCGGCCGATCCGCTGATCGTGCACCCGGACATCCGCCGCTCGCTGATGGACCAGAAAAGCTTTGCCGAGGGCGCGCGCGCGTTCCTGCTGTGGGGCGCCACCCTGATCGACCAGGCGCACCGCGCCGGTGACAAGGATGCGAACGGGCTGATCTCGCTGATGACACCGGTGATCAAGGGCTTCCTGACCGATCAGGGCTATGACATGACCGTGCTGGCGCAGCAGGTCTATGGCGGCCACGGCTACATCGAGGAATGGGGCATGTCGCAATACACCCGCGACGCCCGCATCGCGATGATCTACGAGGGCGCCAACGGCGTGCAGGCACTGGATCTGGTGGGCCGCAAGCTAGGCCAGCACGGCGGCAAATACGTCCTTGCCTTCTTTGACATGGTGAAGACCTTCTGCCAGGAAAACAAAGATATTTCAGAGGCTTTCAGCAAGGACTTCATTGACCCGCTGAAGGCGGCGTCGAAGGATCTGCAGGCGGCCGGCATGTTCTTCATGCAAAACGGCATGAAGGATCCGAACCAGGCGCTGGCCGGCTCCTATGACTTCATGCATCTGTTCGGCCAGGTCTGCCTCGGCCTGATGTGGGCCAAGATGGGCAAGGCGGCGCAGGAAGCGCTTGACGCCGGGGCCGATGACGCGGCGTTCTATGAGACGAAACTCGCAACCGGCCGGTATTACATGGCACGGCGGCTGCCCGCGACCAAGCTGCACCTGGCCCGCATCGAAAGCGGCGCGGACACGGTGATGGCGCTGGACGCAGACGCCTTCTGATGCCTTCGGGCGTCCCATCGCGGGGCGCCCTGCCCAAGCCCCGGCCGGTGCTTTGACACAAAAAGGACCGCAAGATGCCGAAACGTTTCCGCCTGACCCGCCGCCTGCCGATCGCGATGACGGAGGACGGCTACCGCAGGCTGAAAAAGTTCGCCCAGGAGGCGGGGCTGGATGAAGGCGAAGCACTGTCATTCCTGTTCGAGAATTTCGACAGCGTGACGGACTACGAGAACCTGAGCCACCGGCTGCGGCTGTTCAACGCCGAGCTGGAGGCGCGAAAGCGCTAGAAAAGCGCAGCAAAGGGAGAAAGATGACCGAGACGCACTCCGCATGGATGACGGAAGAGCACCGGATGCTTGGGGAGATGACAGCCCAGTTCATCACCAATGAATGGGTCCCCAAGTTCGAAACCTGGCGCAAGCAGGGCCTGATGGACAGGGAGACTTGGACCCAGGCCGGTGAGCTGGGCCTTCTCCTCCCCTCGATCCCCGAGGAATACGGCGGCGCCGGCGGCGATTTCGGGCATGAGGCGGTGATCCTGATGGAAGGCAGCCGCGCCAACCTGGCCAGCTGGGGCCATGGCATCCATTCCGGCATCGTCGGCCATTACATCCTGGCCTATGGCACCGAAGAGCAGAAAGCGCGCTGGCTGCCGAAGATGGTGACGGGCGAGCTGGTCGGCGCGCTGGCGATGACCGAGCCCTCCACCGGCTCCGACGTGCAGGCGATCAAGACCAAGGCAGTGAAGGATGGCAACGCCTACCGGCTGTCCGGGCAGAAGACCTTCATCACCAACGGCCAGCACGCCAACCTGATCCTGGTGGCGGCCAAGACCGATCCCAGCCAGGGCGCCAAGGGCGTATCGCTGGTGGCGGTGGAAACCGACGGCGCGGAGGGCTTCAGCCGCGGCCGCAACCTCGACAAGATCGGCTGCCACGCGGCGGACACGTCGGAGCTGTTCTTCAGCGATGTCGAAATCCCGCCGGAAAACATCCTGGGCGGCGCCGAGGGCCAGGGGTTTTATCAGATGATGCAGCAGCTGCCGCAGGAGCGACTGATCATCGCCTGCGGCGCGGTCGGCGCAATGGAAGGCGCGGTGGAACGCACCGTGGCCTACTGCAAGGAGCGCGAGGCCTTTGGCGGGCCGCTGACGCAGTTCCAGAACACCCGCTTTAAGCTGGCCGAATGCCTGACCAAGACCAAGGTCGCGCGGGCCTTTCTGGACGAATGCATCAGTGAGCATCTGCAGGGCAAGCTGACCGTCGAGAAGGCGGCTATGGCGAAGTACTGGATCACCGATACCCAGGGCGAGGTACTGGATGAATGCCTGCAGCTGCATGGCGGCTACGGCTACATGCAGGAATACGCTGTGGGCGAGATGTGGGCCGACGCACGGGTGCAGCGGATCTACGGCGGCACCAATGAGATCATGAAGGAGCTGATTGCGCGGTCGCTGTAACCGCAGGGGCCGCGGCGGGATCGCGGGAAGCGGATGATGGGATATGAGTATTTGGGGAAAGATGAAGGCGAAAGAGTGCCCCTGCCCCCAGGCCTTCGCCAAATGGGCAGGGACATCTTCACCTTTCACGGCCCTCGGCTCTCCAGCCTGTACCGCAAGCTCAAGGTAACATTCGGGTCGATGAAGCGGGTTAACACCCCATCATCTTTCCGAAAAATACTCCACGGGGGCGCGGGGGTGTGAAACCCCCGCTCCGCTAGCAGACACAGGGAGCAACACATGACAATCAAACTGCATTGCTTCGGCGAAAGCGGACATTCCTACAAGGCGGCCTTGACACTGGAACTGTCCGGCCTCGCGTGGGAGCCGGTGTATGTCGATTTCTTCAGCGGCGCGCACCGCACCGACGATTACCGCGGCCTCAACGTGATGGCTGAGGCGCCGGTGCTGGTGGATGGCGATGTGCGCCTGTCGCAGTCCGGCGTGATCCAGCAGTACATCAGCGACAAGACCGGCAAGTTCGCAGGCCGCCCGGAAGACAAATACGAGGTGCTGCGCTGGATCCTGTGGGACAATCATAAACTGTCCAGCCAGATCGGCATGACCCGCTTCCTGATGAATTTCATCCCTGAGGACAAACGCCCGCAGGAGGTGATTGCCTTTATGCAAGGGCGCCTCAAGGCCGCCTTCACCACCCTGAACACTCATCTGCAGGGCCGTGAGTGGATCGTGGGAGATCAGCTCACCAACGCCGATCTGACCTGCTGCGGCTACTTGTTTTATCCGGAGCCCTTCGGCTTCGACCGGGCCGAGTGGCCCCATATCGACGCCTGGCTGGACCGTATCAGCGCCCTGCCCGGCTGGAAACACCCCTATGACTTGATGCCCGGCAACCCGTCGGACCGGGCCTGAGGAGAGCAAGATGACAGACGCATATATCTACGACGCGCTGCGCACCCCGCGCGGCAAGGGACGCAAGGACGGCTCCCTGCATGAGGTGACCTCGGTCCGCCTCTCCGCCCTGACGCTGAACGCGATCAAGGAGCGCAACAACCTGGAGGGCCACGCCGTTGAGGACGTGATCTGGGGCAACGTGACCCAGGTGATGGAACAGGGCGGCTGCCTGGCGCGCTCTGCCGTGCTGGCCTCGGACCTGGATGAGCGCATTCCGGGCCTGGCGATCAACCGCTTCTGCGCCTCTGGCATGGAAGCCGTGAACCTGGCGGCAAACCAGGTGAAGGGCGGCGCGGGCGATGCCTATATCGCGGGCGGCGTGGAGATGATGGGCCGGGTGGCCATGGGCAGCGACGGCGCGGCGATTGCCGTTGATCCTTCGCTGGCGATGGAAACCTATTTCGTGCCGCAGGGCATTTCGGCCGATATCATCGCCACCGAATACGGCTTTACCCGCGATCAGGCGGACGCTTTGGCGATGGAGAGCCAGCGCCGCGCCGCCAAGGCGTGGGAAGAGAAGCGCTTCGAAAAATCCGTCATCACCGTCACCGACCAGAACGGCCTGCCGATCCTGAGCCATGACGAATACATGCGCCCCGGCACCGACATGCAGGCGCTGGGATCGCTGAACCCCGCCTTCCAGATGATGGGCGAGCAGATGCCGGGCTTTGATAAGGTGGCGATGCTGAAATACCCGCATCTGGAGCGGATCAACCATATCCACCATGCGGGCAACTCCTCCGGCATCGTGGACGGCGCTGCGGCGCTGCTGATCGGCAACAAGGAGTTTGGTGAACGCCATGGCCTGAAGCCGCGCGCCCGTATCAAGGCGACCGCCAAGATCGGCACCGATCCGACGATCATGCTGACCGGCCCGGTGCCGGTGACGGAAAAGATCCTGGCCGACAACGGCATGAAAATCAGCGACCTGGACCTGTTCGAGGTGAACGAGGCCTTTGCCTCTGTCGTGCTGCGCTTCCAGCAGGCGTTCGACGTCGACCCCGAGCTGGTCAACGTCAACGGCGGCTCCATCGCCATGGGCCACCCGCTGGGCGCCACCGGCGCGATCATCATCGGCACCCTGCTGGATGAGCTGGAGCGGCAGGACAAGGAATGCGGCCTCGCCACCCTGTGCATCGCATCGGGCATGGGCGCCGCAACCATCATTGAGCGCGTCTGATGCCGAAGCTGGACCTTTCCCAACTGCCCTGGCGGACCGGATCGGGCTATCCTGGCAAGCTGGCCGAGGCCTGTGCGGGCCGCAGCGTGCAGCCGCTGGGTGACCCCGGCGGGCTCAGCCAGTTCGGCGTCAACATCGTGCGGCTGGAGCCCGGCGCGATGTCGTCCCTGCGCCACTACCACATGGAGCAGGACGAGTTCGTGATGGTGACCGAAGGCACCTGCACCCTGATCGACGATCAGGGCGCGCACGAGATGATGCCGGGCGACTGCGCCGCCTTTCCGGCGGGCGAGGAGAACGGCCACCACCTGGTGAACCGTTCGGACAAGCCCGCGGCGTTTCTGGTGGTGGGTACCCGCACCCCGACCGAGACCGGCTATTACAGCGATTTGGACATGATGGTGAAATTCGCAGGCGGCGAGTTCACCTTTACCCGCAAGGACGGCAGCCCGCTGACGGCTGACCAGACCGGAGAAGACACATGAGCGATTTCAAATACGACGTGGACGCAGACGGCGTCGCAATCATCACCTGGGACGCCGAAGGCAAGTCCATGAACGTCCTCACCCGCGAGGCCTTTGGCCTGGTGGAGGAATACGTGGACCGGGCGCTGGAAGACGAGGGTGTCAAAGGCATCGTGATCACCAGCGGCAAGAAGGACTTTGCCGGTGGCATGGACCTCAATGTGCTGGCGACCATCCGCGAGGAGTCGGGTGAGAACCCGGCCCAAGGCCTGTTCGACTTCACCATGGGCGGCCACCGCATCCTGCGGAAACTTGAACTCGCAGGCATGGATCCCAAGACCAAGAAGGGCGGCAAGCCGGTGGCCTGCGCGATCAACGGCACCTGCGCCGGCATCGGCACCGAGATTGCGCTGGCCTGCCATCACCGGGTGATGACCTCCAACCCCAAGGCCAAGATCGGCCTGCCGGAGATTATGATCGGCATCTTCCCCGGCGGCGGCGGCACCATGCGGTATTCGCGCATGGTGGGCGCAATGGCGGCGGCCCCGGTCCTGCTGGAAGGCAAGATGATGGACCCGAAGAAAGCCAAGGGCGCACAGCTGATCGACGCGGTGGCCGACGATGCGCTGGCAGCGGCCAAGGAGTGGGTGCTGAACGCCAAGGACGCCGATCTGGTCAAGCCCTGGGACGCCAAGGGCTACAAGATGCCGGGCGGCGCACCGTATCACCCCGCGGGCTTCATGACCTTTGTCGGCGCCTCGGCGATGGTGCACGGCAAGACCCAAGGCGCCTTCCCGGCGGCCAAGGCGCTGCTGTCGTCGATCTACGAGGGCGCGCTGGTCGATTTTGACACCGCGCTGAAGATCGAGGCGCGCTGGTTCACCAACGTGCTGATGAACCCGTCGTCCTCTGCCATGATCCGCAGCCTGTTCCTGAACAAGCAGGCGCTGGAAAAAGGCGCGGTGCGGCCCAAGGACGTGCCGGACCAGTCCGTCAAGAAAATCGGCGTGCTGGGTGCCGGCATGATGGGCGCGGGCATTGCGCTGGTCTCGGCCCAGGCCGGCATGGAAGTGGTCCTGATCGACCGTGACCAGGACGCCGCCGACAAGGGCAAGGCCTATTCCGCTGCCTACATGGACAAGGGCATCAAGCGCGGCAAGGCGACCGAAGAGAAAAAAGAGGCGCTGCTGGCGCAAATCACTGCGACCCCTGATCTGGACGCGCTGAAGGGCTGCGACCTGATCATTGAGGCGGTGTTCGAGGACCCGGGTGTCAAGGCCGAGATGACCCAAAAGGTCGAAGCGATCATTCCCGAAGACTGCATTTTTGCCTCCAACACCTCCACCCTGCCGATCACCGAGCTGGCCAAGGCCTCCAGCCGCCCGGAACAGTTCATCGGCATCCACTTCTTCTCGCCGGTTGAGAAGATGTTCCTGGTGGAGATCATCAAGGGCAAGGAGACCGGCGACCGCGCGGTGGCAAAGGCGCTGGACTACGTGCGCCAGATCCGCAAGACCCCGATCGTGGTGAACGATGCGCGTTTCTTCTACGCCAACCGCTGCATCATCCCCTACATCAACGAAGGGATGCGGATGATCACCGAGGGCGTCTCGCCCGTCCTGATCGACAATGCGGCGCGGCAGCTGGGATTCCCGGTGGGGCCGGTGCAGCTGACCGATGAGACCTCGATTGATCTGGGCGCCAAGATTGCCCGTGCCACCAAGGCGGCGATGGGCGACGCTTACCCGGAAAGCCCCTCGGATGATCTGATCTTCTGGATGGAGGAACAGGGCCGTCTGGGGCGCAAGGCCAATGCCGGCTTCTTCGACTATGACGACAAAGGCAAGCGCGCCGGATACTGGAAAGGCCTGCAGGAGATATACCCGCTGGCCGCCGAACAGCCCGATCTGATCGAAGTGCAGGAACGGCTGATGTTCGCACAGGTGCTGGAAGCAGTGCGGGCGCTGGAGGAAGGCGTGCTGATGGACATCCGCGAGGGCGACGTCGGCGCGATCCTGGCCTGGGGCTTTGCGCCGTGGTCCGGCGGGCCGCTGAGCTGGCTGGACATCCTGGGCACGCCTTACGCGGCAGAGCGCTGCGACAGCCTGGCTGAGCAATTCGGCGACCGCTTCACCTGCCCGGCGCTGCTGCGCGAAATGGCGGAGAAAGGCCAGAGCTTTTACGGGCGCTTCGCCCCGGAGAAATCCGCAGCCGCCTGAGCGGCAGCATAAAACAGAAAAGGCCAGCGCCCCAGCGCTGGCCTTTATTCGTTACTTTCAACTTGTTGCACGCCGCAACTGATCTTACATCCGAACCTCGGACTGCGCCGCACCAGCGGTGGCGCCTGCGGGCCAGTATTCTTCCTCTACCATCATCGACAGTACCAGGCCGCGCGCCTCATCCGGGTCGAGCACGCGGTAGGCTCCTTGTTCGGAGAACACCCGGCCGCACATCAGGTTCGCCGGTGCCGCCGAATAGCCCAGCATCCCGGCCTCCAGATAGATCACCTGATCCTCTGCAAAGCGGGGCGTCACCAGTTCCAGCTGGGCGCCGGGGTGCATCCGGCGGATGCCGCGGTAGCCCTCCAGCGTGCAGGCGGGAACAATGGCAAAGGGATCGCCCTGGCCGTCCTCCACCAGCTCGCTTTCCAGCAGCACGCCCTGGTCCGGCATCAGCCACATCGGCACCCGGTTCATCAGCGCATCGCGCGGCACGAACAGCGGGCAGCGGGCCGGTTCCAGGTCGCCCTCTGCCGGGATCATGATCTCGCGCTGCAGTTCCACCACGGTCTGCATGCCATGATCGAAGGTCAGAACCTTGTCGCCCGGGGTCAGCGCCTCCACCGGGCGCCAGCCCAGGTTGGAGGCCACATGGGTGCCCGCCAGGAACCCGCCCCGGCCCACGCAGACCAGGGGAAAGCCGCTGTTCATGACCCCGCCAGCCGGGGAGTTGGTGCGTTTCAGAAGCCAGTCCAGCATCCGCTTTCCTTTCCTCAGGCCAAGGCGCAGCACCTTTCGGCCGATCCGATCTTTTCCTTTGATCCTTGCCGCTTATGGGCCGGAACTAAGGCAAAAACCGGGCATTGTTCACGTTATTGCGCCAATCCGCATGCCCGTTACCGGACTAGGCCCCGGTCAGGCATGTTCAGCGCTCTTCACGCTATCTGGATAGGAGAGAATCGTTAAAAGAGTATTCAAATTGCGCGATATCCTGCGCGCAGGCGCTGGCAACCGCCTCAGCCGCGGCATCGTCGTAGTAAACCCGCCAATCGCGCTGCCGGCCGCTCTCGTTGACCACCGGCAGTTCCAGGGAAAACCCGAGATGATCAAACAGCGGCTGCGCGTCGGATTGAAAATGTTCCAGCCGGATATAGAGCTGGCACTGCTCCGCCCCGTCGGCATGGCGCATGTAGGAAGACGCCGGGGTGCCGCGGAAGGCCGCGATGATCTCCGGGTGCTGCACGAAGGCGCGGAACTCCAGGCCTTGCGCCAGGCCGATGGCCGGATGATCAAAGCTCTGCTCGCGCAGCCAGTGGTAATAGCTGACAGCGCGGTCCCAGGGATTGCGCACCAGGGTGAAGGCGAACAGGCGCCTTAAGGCGTCCTCCGGGACCAGCCCCTCGATATCGGCCAAGGTGGAATGCTTCCAAAGCCGCCCGCGTGCCTCAGCATCCTTCAGGCGGCGGCGGCGCTTCAGCGCCTTCGGCGTGTCGCCCAGCATCAAGTCGTCCACCATCGCGCGCGCCTCCAGCGCCAGCGCCAGCGCGGTGCCGCCGGTCTTGGGAATATGAATGAAAACGTACCGGCGGCCTTGAGACAGGATCATGCGCCGACCCTAGGATATTGATCCGCGCAAGGAAATGCAGATCTGCACCTCGCGGCGCAGGCCTCCGGCAGATGTATTTGCGGACAGATGAAAGCCCAGTGCGGCCCGCCTCTTCACCTTTGGGCAAATACTCCGGGGTGAATTGGCCCCAAGGGGCCAAGAGGGGCAGCGCCCCTGCCCGCCTACCGTGAGCGCAGCGCGATGGTGGTGCCGGCCGCAATGATCAGACCGATCCCCAGCATCTGCCAGGCGTTCAGCGCCTGCCCCCAATAGGCCCAGGCGACGCCCGGCCCGACGATCATCACCGAGTATTCGAACACGGCAACATATGACGCCTCGCCCAGCTGGTAGGCCTTGGTGATCAGGAACACGCCGCCCACCGCTGCGCAGCCCTGCAGCAGGATCAGATGCGAGATCTCCCACAGCGGCCAGACCCAGCCGCGGGTGACAAAGCCGTCCGCGCCAGCCGGCACCGCTTGCGGCCAGACCTCCAGCCCCGCCAGCAGCATGGCGCCCAAAACGCCCTGCACCAGCAAGTAGACGAACAGCATCGCCACCGTGCTTTCACCCTGGCAGTAAAGGCCGGTCGCCAATGATCCAAGCGCATAGAACAGCCCGCCCGCCACCGGCACCAGGATCAGCCAATTGAAGGCCGCCGGATCCGGCTGCAGCACCATCAGCACGCCGGCAAACCCGCCGAGGACCGCGGCAACCCTTATCCAGCCGATCCGCATCCTGAGAAACAGGACCGAGATCACCACGATCAGGATCGGCGAGGTGAACAGCCCGGCCAGCGCCTGAGCGATTGGCATCAGCGCCACGGCGGAGAAGTAGAACACCATCGACACCGCCACCAGCACCGCCCGCAGGAGCACCGCGCCGAAGTTGCGGCAGCGGAGCCCGCCCAGCCCGGCCCGCGCCATCAGCCACAGAAACGGCAGTGCGACAAATGTGCGCAACAGGTAGAACTGGCCCAGCCCGATCGTCTCGGCCATCAGCGGCACGGCGTTGTCGGTGATGCCTATTATCAGCATGGCAGCGAGCATGGACTGCGCTGCCGCCGTCTGGCTGGTGCCCGGCGCGGAGAGTGTGGCTGTTTGTTTCATACCCTTCCCATTGCCCGCAACTTTCCGCAATATCTGTTCTCTAAGCGACACCAAAGTGATTCAGGGGAGGAAACTGATGGGGTGGATGGCGGATGAAACCGGTCTGGAGAAGACTGCCGCGAATTATGTGCCGCTGTCGCCGCTCAGCCATCTGCAGCGGGCGGCGCAGGTGTTTCCGGACCGCCTGGCGGTCAGCTATGGCAAGCACCGCAAGACCTATGCTGAGTATCACGAGCGCTGCACCCGCCTGGCCTCCGGCCTGGCAAAGCTGGGGGTGAAGCCCGGCGACGTGGTGGCAACCCTGCTGCCCAACATCCCAGCCCAGGCAGAGGCGCATTTCGGCGTGCCGGCCTGCGGCGCGGTGCTGAACACCATCAACACCCGTCTGGATGTGGGCACGGTCGCCTATATCTTCGGTCACGGCGAGGCCAAGGCGGTTCTGGTCGACCCGCAGTTCCTGGAGCTGGCCGAAGCCGCCGTTGAGGAAATGGACGGACCCGCCCCGGTGCTGATCGAGGTGGCGGATGACCAAGCCGGCTGGCACGCCACCGGCCGCCACACGGAATACGAGGCGCTGCTGGCCAGCGGCGACCCTGAATTTCAGTGGATCATGCCCGAGGATGAGTGGGAAAGCCTGGCGCTGAACTATACCTCCGGCACCACCGGGCGGCCCAAGGGCGTGGTCTATCACCACCGCGGCGCCTATCTGATGACCATGGGCACGGTGGTGTCCTGGCGCATGGTGCTGCACCCGGTCTATCTGACCATCGTGCCGCTGTTTCACTGCAACGGCTGGAACCACACCTGGATGATGCCGCTGGTGGGCGGCACCGTGGTCTGCTGCCGCGATATCACCGCGCAGAACATCTACAACGCCATCCATTATGAGGGCGTCACCCATTTCGGCGGCGCGCCGATCGTCCTGAACATGATCGTCAACGCGCTGGACGAAGAGCGCCGCACCTTTGACCACACGGTGGAAGTCTTCACCGCCGGCGCCCCGCCGGCGCCCGCGACGCTGTCGAAGATCGAAAACCTCGGCTTCAACATCACCCATGTCTACGGGCTGACCGAAACCTTCGGCCATGTCACCGAATGCTATTGGAAAGGCGAGTGGGACGATCTGGACAAGGCCGGCATCGCCGCCAAGAAGTCCCGCCAGGGCGTAGCCATGCCGATGCTGGAGCCGGTGGTCGTGCGCGACAGCGAGCACAACGTGCTGCCGATGGACGGCCAAAGCCAGGGCGAGATCGGCCTGCGCGGCAATGTGGTGATGAAAGGCTACCTGAAGAATCCGGAGGCCACCGCGGAAGCCTTCAAGGACGGTTACTTCAACTCCGGAGACCTCGCCGTGCAGCACCCCGACGGCTATATCCAGATCGCCGACCGGGCCAAGGACATCATCATCTCCGGCGGCGAGAACATCTCCTCTGTCGAGGTGGAGGGCGTGCTGATGGCGCACCCGGATGTGCTGCTGGCCGCGGTTGCGGCAATGCCGGACGAGAAATGGGGCGAGGTGCCCTGCGCCTTTGTCGAGCTGAAGGCCGGCGCCAAGGAAGACGCGGCGGCGCTGATCGCCTTCACCCGCGAAACGCTGGCGGGCTTCAAGGCGCCCAAGAAGGTGGTGTTCCAGGAGCTGCCCAAGACCTCCACCGGCAAGATCCAGAAGTTCGAGCTGAGGAAAATTGCAAAGAACCTGTAATTTTTGCGGCGAAACAGCATCAGGGGCGGCAAAGCAAATTGCCGCCCCTGTTTTATGCGACTAGTCTGGCGCCAGGGATACGGATGGGGACCGGGCAGGCTGCATGACGGCATTGAAGGAATTCGAGCGGCTGGAGGCTGCGGGCCTGTGGCGCGCAGATCCTGAGGCGCAGCGGCGGGATGTGATCATCTCTCTGGGCGATGCGACGCTGACCATTGCCAGCATGAACGATCTGCCGCTGGCGCATTGGTCGCTGGCGGCGGTGGAGCGTGCCAACCCCGGCGAGTTCCCCGCCCTGTTCCACCCCGACGGCGACCCCGGCGAAACCCTGGAGCTGGCAGAGGACGAAACCGCCATGCTGGAGGCCATCGCCCGGGTTCAGAACGCCATCGGGCGCTCCCGCGCGCGGCCCGGGCGGCTGCGGGCGGTCAGTATCCTGGGCACCCTGGCACTCGTGCTTGCGCTGCTGGTGCTGTGGCTGCCCGGCGCCGTGACCCGCCACGCCGTCAGCGTGGTGCCGGATATCAAGCGCAAGGCCATCGGCCAGGCGCTCTTGGGGCGGATCGAGCGGGTCTCCGGCCCAGCCTGCGCCACCCCGGAGGCGGCACCGATCCTGAAAAACCTGGCGCAGCGCACCGGTGTGCGGCAGCTGGCGGTCCTGCGCTCCGGCATTCCCGGCAGCCTGCATCTTCCCGGCGGCATCGTCCTGCTGAACCGCTCCTTTGTGGAGGACTTCGAGGATCCGGCGGTCGCCGCCGGGGCGGTCCTCGCGGAACGTGCCCGGGCTGAGGCCAGCGACCCGATGCTCGAGCTGCTGGAGGCCGGCGGCTTCCTCGCCACTTTCAAGCTGCTGACCACCGGCGAGCTGGACCGCGCCGCATTGGATGCCTACTCGGAGGCCACCCTGGCCAGCCCGCGGCCGCAGCTGCCGGATGAGGTGCTGCTGGCGGAGTTTGCCCGCGCCGCCCTGCCTTCCTCCCCCTATGCCTATGCGCTGGACATCACCGGCGAGACCGTGCTGGGGCTGATCGAGGCCGACCCTATGGCCGGCCGCGAGCTGGAGCCGGTGCTGAACGACCGCGACTGGGTGCAGCTGCAGAACATCTGCGGCTGATCCTGCTGCGGCACCCCCGCCCCCTGCCAATCGCGAAAATGCGACGGATCTGCTAAGATCGTCAAATCTGCGCAAACGCACATTCAGGGGGGAGTGAGCCATGCCGGAGAATTCGGCCAGTTTCACCGGGGATATTCCCAGCCATTATGACAGCGGCCTGGGGCCGGTGATCTTTTACAACTATGCGGATGATCTGGTCGCACGCTGCCGTGCCCATGCGCCGCAAGACGTCCTGGAACTGGCGGCGGGAACCGGGATCGTCTCGCAGCGGCTGCGGCGCAAGCTGCCGCCCGGCTGCAAACTGACGGTCACGGATTTGAACGAGCCGATGCTGGAGCTGGCAAAGAAAAAACTGCCCGACACCACCAATGTCACCTTCCAGCCCGCCGACGCGATGTCACTGCCCTTTTCCGGCGGCAGCTTTGACCTGATTGCCTGCCAGTTCGGGGTGATGTTTTTTCCGGACAAACCCGCCGCTTTCACGGAGGCCGCGCGGGTGCTGAGACCCGGCGGGCATTATGTCTTCAACGTCTGGGCGCCGATGGCAAAGAACCCGTTTGCCGAAGTTGCCGACACCGTCGCGGCGCAGTTCTTTCCCGAGAACCCTCCGGGGTTTTACAAGGTGCCGTTCCACTACGGCGACCCGGAAGCGGTGAAAGCCGACCTGAGCCATGAAGACTGGTCGCAAGTCAACCACGAGACTGTCACGCATAACAAGACCATTGAAGATCCGGAAAAATTTGCCGAGGCGCTGGTCTATGGCAATCCGCTGGTCGATGAGGTCCGGTCCCGGGGAGGTGTTGATCCCGATGAGATCGCCAGCGCCATTCTGGATGCACTGCGGGCCCGCTTTGGGCCGCCGCCGCTGCGGATGCCGCTGGAGGCTGTCTTCTTCACCTGCCGCCGCCAGTAGACCGCCATCTTCGCAGCCGCCGCATTTGCACGGCGGCGACAAAAAAAGCCAGGCAGATACCCGGCCAAAGCAGATTATTGTTCAAGGCGTTACTTGCTGAGACGGGCACCGCTGAAACCGGCGCGCTGCACCTTGGCCAGGGCTGCGGCGGCTTGGGCTTTGTCCCGGTAGGGGCCTGCCAGCACCACCTTGTAAGGCTGCCCCTTGCGGCTGACGGAGCCAAGCCGCACCGTCAGGCCCGAGGCGGCCAGTTTGCGGGCCGCCGCCTTGGCCTCGGCCGGATCGGCATAGGTCGCAGCCCGGACATAGCGGCGGGATGTTGCCAGCTGCTCCGGTGCCGCGGCGCCGGGAGCTGAGCGGGTGGACAGGCGCAGGCCCTTGGGTTGCGCCTCAGCCGGGCTGACACGGGCATCGCGCGGCAGGATGACCGTGGGGCGGTCCGGCGGCAGCGCAACCAGCTTGCGCGGCACGCCATTTGTCCAGATCTGCGCCATCTGCGCGTCGCCTTCCGGGGTGCGCAGACCGCGCCTCGGGTTCATCCGCCCGTCTTCGCGCTCCACCACCTCATAGCCTGCCGGGGCCTGGGCAAAGCCGGTGACCACCGCCGGACGCATCGTGCGCTCCGCCCGGTGCGGGTTCAGCCGCCCGTCGGTCCAGACCGGGCGGTAGCCCTTTGGCACCGTGAAGCTGTTGCTGAGACGGCGGTCCTGATAGATGTGTGTCTGCACCACGCGGGTGTTCGGGGTGAGCCGCAGCGAGCTTTGCGGCCCGATCTCCTGGCCGCCGTAGGTCACCGGCGCCGAGTCCTGCGGACCGCAGCGCACACCAGGGGAATTGCTGTACTGGCGGCTGATATCTGACAGGCCTTCACAGGCCGCATTGCCTGCGGGCTGCTGCGCAGCGGGCGCCGGTGCGGGCGCCACCCGCACAACCTTCTTGGCTGCAGGCTTGGGGGCGGCAGGCACCGCCGCAACGGCAGCCGGCTGGGTGCCGGCAGCTTGCGGCGTGCGGCGCGGCTTGGCGGTTGTGACCGTCCGCGGCGGTGTGCCGGCGGCGGCCGGCTCGACCGGGGCGGCGGCAGCGGGTTTGGCCTGCGCCGGCTTGGCTGTGGCGGTTTGCGCCGGCCGCTGGCTGGGTTCCAGGGTGATCACTTCCGGCCCGGCGTCCCGCTGCTGCTGCTTTGTGGTCCCGGCGACCTGGGTGGGCGCATAGCCGCAGATCTGCTTGCGCGAGCGGGTGACCCGCGGAACCCAGGTGACATTGCCGTCAATGCCTGCCCGGATGTAGATGCAGCCGCGGCTGTCCACATACTGATTGCCCTTGTATGACGCGGGCGGATACTCGGCGGGCGGCCGGGTTTCACGCAGAGTTTGTGCCTGTATCCCTGCGGCGCCGGTTGTCCCCGCGATGATGGCCAGTGCAATAATTCTAGTTATTTTCATTCCTGAGCCCCACAAAATATGGCTGCAGGATGCCCGAAACTGGCCTGTGAGTAAAGATTCCGCGGCAACAATAAGGCCGGATACCGGCAATTTTTGCGCGAATTGAAATGAATTCGCGCCCTTCCCCAAACAGGCAGCCAAGGCGGATTTGCTCCGCCTTGGCGCAGAAAGATCACTTGGTGCCGAACATCCGGTCGCCTGCGTCGCCAAGGCCGGGCAGGATATAGCCCTTCTTGTTGATCTCGCGGTCCAGCGAAGCGGTGACGATCGGCACGTCCGGGTGCGCCTGTTTCATGCGCTCGACGCCCTCGGGCGAGGCCAGCAGGCACAGGAAGCGGATGTTGTTCGCGCCGGCATCTTTCAGCAGGTCAATGGCAGCGGCGGAACTGTTGCCGGTGGCCAGCATCGGATCCACGGCAATCACCAGCCGGTCCTTCAGCCCTTCCGGCGCCTTGAAATAGTATTGCACCGGCTCCAGGGTTTCCTCGTCGCGGTAAAGACCGACAAAGCCGACCCGGGCGGAGGGGATCAGCTCCAGCACGCCGTCCAGCATGCCGTTGCCCGCGCGCAGGATCGACACCAGCGCCAGCTTCTTGCCGGCCAGGATCGGCGCTTCCATCTCCTCCATCGGGGTTTCGATGCTGGTGGTGGTCAGCGGCATCTCGCGGGTGATCTCATAGGCCAGGAGCTGAGTGATCTCGCGCAGCAGGCGGCGGAACCCCGCGGTGGAGGTGCCCTTGTCCCGCATCAGGGTCAGCTTGTGCTGCACAAGCGGGTGATCAACAACGGTCAGGTGGTCGGTCATGGGGCACTCCTCAAAATTTGGTCTTGCGCGCTTTTACGGGCTTGGCCGCAGCAGGCAAGCGTGTTTTGACCATAGGGTCAAAGAAAACTCTTGCCGGGGCCTTGGGCCGGTACGTTCAAATGGGCCGCAATGGAGGCGCCCACATCGGCGAATTTGACCTGCCCGACGGGGCCCGCGTCAAGTCCCGCGATCAGCACCGGCACCTGTTCGCGGGTGTGGTCAGTGCCGGGCCAGCTGGGATCATTGCCGTGATCGGCGGTCAGCAGCAGCATGTCGCCCTTGCGCAGCTTGGACAGCAGGCGGCCGATCTCACCATCGAACCACTCCAGCGCCCGGGCATAGCCGGAGATGTCGCGGGTGTGGCCGTACATGCTGTCGAACTCGACGAAATTGGCAAACGTCAGGCTGCCGTTCCCGGCAGTCTCCACCGCTTCAAAAAGATGCTCCATCAGCTTGGCATCAGTGCCCTTTTTCAGGGTGTCGATACCGGACATGGAGAAAATGTCGCCGATCTTGCCGATGGCGTGGACCTTGCCGCCCGCCTCCTGCACCCAGTTCGTCAGCACCGGCGCCGGCGGGGTGATGGCATAGTCGCGGCGGTTGGTGGTGCGGGTGAAACCTTCTTCTGCCGCGCCCAGGAAGGGACGCGCGATGACCCTGCCCACTTTCATGGCGTGCAGCCGCGGGGCAATGGCCTCGCAAAGCGCCAGCAGGCGGTCGAGGCCGAATGTCTCCTCGTGCGCGGCGATCTGGAAAACGCTGTCGGCGGAGGTGTAGCAGATCGGCCGGCCCGTGCGCATGTGTTCGGCGCCCAGATCATCGAGGATCACCGTTCCGGAGGCGTGGCAGTTGCCCAGGATACCATCGGTGCCCGCCTGCTCCGCGACGAAGGCGGAGAGATCCTCGGGGAACGACGGCGCCTGA
Organism: Leisingera sp. JC11; assembly: GCF_040704725.1. Lineage (NCBI taxonomy): Bacteria > Pseudomonadati > Pseudomonadota > Alphaproteobacteria > Rhodobacterales > Roseobacteraceae > Leisingera > Leisingera sp. JC11. The sequence goes on along the minus strand of NZ_JBFCVS010000028.1, from coordinate 11,439 downwards.
TCGGGGAAGTAATGCCAGTCCCAGGGCACCGGCAGGCCAGCCAGCTCCCAATGGCCCGATGGCGTGTCCTTGCCGCGGCTGAGCTCGCTGGCGCAGCCCCACATCCCCTGCGGTTCCGCGTCCAGACCCGGAAACGGCACCGAGGACGCCAGCCGCATTGCTGCGCCCAGGCCAAGGCGCTCCATGTTCGGCACCTGCAACGGGCCGCTGCGGCCCTCCTCCGCCTGCCCGGCCGCGCAGGCCTGGGCGATATGCGCAAGCGTGTTGGCGCCAAGGTCCGGCAGATCGCCGTTGAAGAACGTTCCGGCATCCGGCGCGCCGCCGATGCCAACGGAATCCATCACCACAAGAAAGGCACGGGGCATCAGGTGATCCTTTCGTGAACCAGCGGCGGCAGAGCGTCCGGCGCCTCCCCGATGGAGACTGCCGCGAGAAAGGCCGCCTCCGCCTTCTCAGCTGCATCATCGCTGGCCGCGTGGATGCGGGCAAGGGAGTCGCCTGCCCCGACGGGCTGGCCAAGGCGGACAATGTCCGAGATGCCGACGCCCGGATGGATCTTGTCGCTCTCCACCATCCGGCCGCCGCCGAGGGCAACAACCGCCAGCCCGAGGGCTTCGCCGTTCATGGCAGAGACATGCCCCGCCGAGGGCGCCTTGACCTCGCGCACGACTTCCGCGCCGGGCAGATGGTCCTGCCAGTTCGCGGCAAAATCCGCGGGGCCACCCATAGCAGCAATCATCCGGGCAAACCTCTCTGCCGCGCGGCCATCGGTGAGGGTGGCGGTAATCTTTGCCGCTCCGTCATCCGCATCCCCAGCCAGACCCGCGTGGGCCAGCAGTTCTCCGCCCAGCACCGCCGAAATCCCGGCCAGCGGCCCGGAGGTGCCGCCGGTCAGCACCCGCATCACCTCTGCCACCTCCAGCGCATTGCCCAAGGCCGGCGCCAGCGGCTGGTTCATGTCGGTGATCAGCGCCGAGGTCTTGCATCCGGCCGCATTGGCCGTATCGCACAGCGACTGCGCCAGCGCGCGGGCGTCATCGGCGGTCTTCATAAACGCGCCGGAGCCGATCTTGACATCCAGCACCAGAGCGTCCGGGCTGGCGGCCAGTTTCTTGGACAGGATCGAGGCGGTGATCAGGTCAAGACTTTCCACCGTCGCGGTCACGTCGCGGATTGCATAGAGCCGCTTGTCCGCAGGCGCGATTTGCGCAGTGGCGCCAACGATGGCGCAGCCCATGTCCCGCATCATGCGGCGCAGGTGGTCTTCGCTGACACTGGTGGAGACGCCGGGGATTGCCTCTAGCTTGTCCAGCGTGCCGCCGGTATGGCCCAGCCCGCGACCGGAAATCATCGGCACATAGGCGCCGCAGGCCGCCAGCGCGGGCGCCAGCAGGAGCGAGACGCAATCACCCACGCCGCCGGTCGAGTGCTTGTCCAGCACCGGACCGTCCAGATCCCAGGCCAGAACATCGCCGGTGTCGCGCATCGCCAGCGTCAGGGCGCGGCGGCCTTCGACGCTGAGCCCCTGCAGGCAGACCGCCATGGCAAAGGCGCCGGCCTGGGCATCGCTGACGGCGCCGCTGGCCAGACCTTCGGCAAACCAGCGCAGCGCGTCCTCGCCGGGCGTTTCACCGCGGCGCAGGCTGGCGTTGATGGCGCGGGCATCCATCAGCTGCGCTCCATATGGTCCGCGTCGAAGGCGCCGGGCAGCAGGGCGCCGATGGTGGTTTCCTGCTCGTCGCCGTCGGTGGTGGCCATGATGACCTTCACATCGCCCTTGGCGAATTCCTTGATCTTCTGGCGGCAACCGCCGCAGGGCGTGATCGGGGTCGGGCAATCGGCGATCACATAGACCTCCGCCAGTTCTTTCTCCCCCGCAGCCACCATCGCGGCGATGGCGCCAGCCTCGGCGCAAGTACCCTCGGGATAGGCGACGTTTTCAACGTTGCAGCCCACATAGATCTGGCCGGAGGCGGAACGGACAGCGGCGCCGACCTTGAAGTTGGAATACGGCGCGTGGGCGTTTTCGCGGACAGCGGCGGCGGCGGCTTTAAGGCTCATGGCGATTCCCCGTTTTTTTGATCATTTGGTCAAGATGCCGCAGGATAGCTGAATTGCTCCGGGAAGCGGAAGCCCCCGGAGGCAGTTCTTTGCGCCGCTCCGGGTTCAGGCCAGCGTGGTCTTGAACACCCCCGGCAGGGTCACCTCCAGCAACTCCACATCATCAGACGGCGCACTGAGGCGGGTCTTCATGCCCGGAGGGATGACAAAGGCGTCGCCCTGCTCCAGCCGGTAAGGCTCGCGGCCCTCGCCCTCCAGCGTCACCGCGCCGTTCATCACAAAGGTGAAGTGAATGTCGGTGTCATGCGCGGCCCATTGCGGCACACCCTCGCCCCGGCGCACCACCTGCACACCCGCGACGCCCTTGGTGTTCTCGGCAATGGTGGTGTCGCGGCAGATATAGCCCGGCAGCCGGAACGGCACCCACGCGGCGCCTTCCGCCTTGTTGTAAACAAACCGCTGGCCCTGCCATTCCCGTTCGGGACGGTAGTGCGGCGTCGGCAGGGTCATCTCGTGGTCGATCTCGGTGACATGCTCGGCCGGCACGCCGATCTCGATCACCTGCACATTGTCGCTGGCCTCCAGCACCCGGTGGCGGATCTCCGGCGGCTGGATGAAGCAGTCGCCCGCGGTCAGGCGCATCTTTTCTCCCTGATCCTCGTAAACCACATCAACCCAGCCGTGGATGCAGAAGATCAGCTGGAAGCCGACCCGGTGGAAATGCACCATGTCCGGCACCGGGCCGCCGTCGGGAATGCGGATGTGGCTGGCGATGATCGAGCCGCCCAAACGGTCCGGCACCAGGTCGCGGTAATGCATGCCTGCGCGGCCGATGATCCAGGGCGCCTGGTCCTTGAGGCGGCGGACCACGAAGCTGTGCACCGTCTGCGGCATAACCATCGGCGGGTGGCGCTCCTCGATCTCGACCTTGGTGCCGTTGGGCGCGGTCAGGCGGCGCCGGCCTTCGGCAAATCCATCAGGATCTTCAGTCAGAATGCGGATTGTGCCGGGAGATTCCTGCGCCCCTTTTTCAACCCGCAGCCGCAGCCCATGGCCGGAAAACACCGCGATGCGCGGATCATCCGCCGGATAGATCATGTCCATCTTCATACCCAAAACCTTGGTATAAAACGGAATATCATTGCGCAGCTCATCCGTCGGCAGGCGGATCTCGGCGATTGTTTCGCTCACGTTTTCACTCCCTGTTCTGTTGGCAGGAGAGTGACCTTGCGGCAGGGTTTATGCAAGAACCCGCCGCCCGGTCTGCCGCCGCGTCCGTTTGCGTCAGTTTGGACTATGTTTCCGGCAGAAAAAATGGTTTAACGCTAAACAATACCCTTTCCGAGGAGCGCCAGATGTCCGATTCACAGAACCTGCGCCAAGCCGCACTCAACTATCACGAGTTTCCCCGCCCCGGTAAGCTGGAGATCCGCGCGACCAAGCCGATGGCCAACGGGCGCGACCTGGCCCGCGCCTATTCGCCCGGCGTGGCGGAGGCCTGCGTGGAGATCAAGGCGGACGAGGCCAATGCCGCCCGCTACACCTCGCGCGGCAATCTGGTTGCGGTTGTGTCGAACGGCTCCGCGGTGCTGGGGCTGGGCAACATCGGCGCGCTGGCCTCCAAGCCGGTGATGGAGGGCAAGGCGGTCCTGTTCAAGAATTTCGCGGGCATCGACTGCTTCGACCTGGAAATCAACGAAAGCGATCCCGAGAAGCTGGCCGAGATCGTCTGCTCGCTGGAGCCGACGTTCGGGGCGATCAACCTCGAGGACATCAAGGCGCCGGACTGCTTTGTGGTCGAGAAACTGTGCCGCGAGCGGATGAACATCCCGGTCTTCCACGACGACCAGCATGGCACCGCGATTGTGGTGGGCGCCGCGGCCAAGAACGCGCTGCATGTGGCGGGCAAGTCGTTCGAGGACATCAAGATCGTCTCCACCGGCGGCGGCGCGGCGGGGATTGCCTGCCTCAACATGCTGCTGAAGCTGGGCGTGAAGCGCGAGAACATCTGGCTCTGCGACATTCACGGGCTGGTCTACGAGGGCCGCGAAGAGGACATGAACCCGCAGAAGGCGGCCTTTGCCCAGGCCTCGGACCTGCGCACGCTGGACGAGGTGATGGACGGCGCCGACATGTTCCTGGGCCTGTCCGGCCCCAATGTGCTGAAGCCGGAAATGGTCAGCAAGATGACCGCCCGCCCAATCATCTTTGCGCTGGCGAACCCGACGCCGGAGATCATGCCCGACCAGGCACGCAAGGTGGCGCCGGATGCGATCATCGCCACGGGCCGCAGCGATTTCCCCAACCAGGTCAACAACGTGCTGTGCTTCCCCTTCATCTTCCGCGGGGCGCTGGACGTGGGCGCGACGGAGATCAACGACGAGATGCAGATTGCCTGCGTCGACGGCATCGCGGAGCTGGCCCGCGCCACGACCTCCGCCGAGGCCGCGGCAGCCTACAAGGGCGAGCAGCTGACCTTCGGCGCCGATTACCTGATCCCGAAACCGTTTGACCCGCGGCTGGTGGCGGTTGTCTCTTCCGCCGTGGCCAAGGCGGCGATGGAAAGCGGCGTAGCGACCCGGCCGATCGAGAATATCGCCGCCTATAAGCAGAAGCTGAACCAGACCGTGTTCAAGTCCGCCCTGCTGATGCGCCCGGTGTTCGAGGCCGCCCGCGCCGCCGCCCGCCGCATCGTGTTCAGCGAGGGCGAGGATGAGCGGGTGCTGCGCGCCGCTCAGGCGATCCTGGAGGAAACCACCGAGACCCCGATCCTGATCGGCCGTCCGGAGGTCATCGAACGCCGTTGCGAGAAGCTGGGCCTGGATGTGCGCCCGGGCCGCGATTTCCAGCTGGTCAACCCGGAGAACGACCCGCGCTATTACGATTACTGGAACAGCTATCACAAGCTGATGCAGCGCCAGGGGGTGACGCCGGATCTGGCCAAGGCGATCATGCGCACCAACACCACCGCGATCGGCGCCATCATGGTGCACCGCGGCGAGGCGGACAGCCTGCTTTGCGGCACCTTCGGCGAATACCGCTGGCACCTGAACTACGTGCAGCAGGTGCTGGGCGGCGGCACCTATTCGCCGCACGGCGCGCTGTCGATGATGATCCTGGAGGACGGCCCGCTGTTCATTGCCGACACCCATGTGCATGTGGAGCCGACGCCGGAGCAGATCGCCGAAACCGTGATGGGCGCGGCCCGCCATGTGCGCCGCTTCGGGCTGGAGCCGAAGATTGCGCTGTGCTCGCAGTCGCAGTTCGGCAATATCTCCTGCGACACCGGCAGCCGCCTGCGCGCCGCCATCGAAATCCTCGACGATAAACGCCGCGACTTCGTCTATGAGGGCGAGATGAACATCGACACCGCACTGGACCCGGAACTGCGCGAGCGGATCTTCCCCAATTCGCGGCTGGACGGCGCGGCCAACGTGCTGATCTTCGCCCATGCCGACGCGGCTTCCGGCGTGCGCAACATCCTCAAGATGCGGGCCAGCGGGCTGGAAGTGGGGCCGATCCTGATGGGCATGGGCAACCGCGCCCATATCGTCTCCCCCTCGATCACCGCACGCGGGCTCTTGAACATGGCCGCCATTGCCGGCACCCCGGTCGCGCACTACGGTTAACTGCGCGGCCCCGTCAGCCGGCCGCCCAGTCAGGGAGGCCGGATATGAGAGGGCATTGCCACTGCGGCGCAGTGCATTGGGAGAGCCGGGCCGAGGCGGCCTGGAGCTGCTACTGCCATTGCGCCGACTGCCGCCGCAACTGCGCGGCGCCTGTCACCGCATTCTTCGGGCTGCCGCATGAGGCGGTGGAATGGTCCGGCGCGGAGCTGAAGGTCTACAATTCATCCGAAGGGGTGGAGCGGCTGTTCTGCAGCACCTGCGGCACCCAGATGGCCTATCGCACCGCGCGCGATCCGGTGAACATCCACCTCTACACCGCGACGCTGGAAAGCCCCAGCCAGATGCCGCCCAAGTTCCATGTGTTCCATTCCGACCACGTCAGCTGGCTGGAGCTGAAGGACAGCCTGCCCCGCTTTGCCAAATCCTCAAACGGGTGATTCCCGGCGGCGGGTTCGGGCGCATGGCAGCCGGTTTTGCAAGTTTGCAATTCGGCAGCGGGTTTTCGGAATATTCTACAGCAAACACCAGTTTGCAAAGTTGGCGGCGGGCAAGCCGGCCATCGCTTGTAAATCCGGTAAATCACCGGCGCAAATCCGGGCAGAATCTGTAAATTCCTTGACCAACCTTGCGTGAAGACGCAGCAAAACTTGCCCGGCTGCCGGTTTCTCGCCTACGCAAATGGCAGGAGGAGATGAACACCATGGGATATCAGGACATTTACGCGGCCTGGAAACAGGATCCGGAGGGCTTCTGGATGGAGGCCGCACAGGGCATCAGCTGGGATGAAGCCCCGAAGCAGGCGCTGTTTGACAAGGGCGAAGGGCTTTACGAATGGTTTGCCGATGCCAAGGTGAACACCTGCTACAACGCCGTTGACCGCCATGTCGAGGAAGGCCGCGGCGAGCAGACCGCGATCATCTATGACAGCCCGGTCACCCATACCAAGCGTGAAATCTCCTATGTCGAGCTGCGCAACCGCGTTGCCACCCTGGCCGGCGCGCTGCGCGCCAAGGGGGTGGAGAAAGGCGACCGTGTCATCATCTACATGCCGATGATCCCCGAGGCGCTGGAGGCGATGCTGGCCTGCGCCCGGATCGGCGCGGTGCATTCGGTGGTGTTCGGCGGCTTTGCCTCCAATGAACTCGCCGTGCGCATCGACGACGCCAAGCCCAAGGCGATCATCGCCGCCTCCTGCGGCATCGAGCCGGGCCGCATCGTGCATTACAAGCCGCTGCTGGACGGCGCCATCGACCTGGCGGAGCACAAGCCCGACTTCTGCGTGATCTTCCAGCGCGAGCAGGAAGTGGCGGAGCTGATCCCGGGCCGCGACGTGAACTGGCACGGCTTCCAGTACGGCGTGGAACCGGCCGAATGCGTGCCGGTCGAGGGCAACCACCCCTCCTATATCCTCTACACCTCCGGCACCACCGGCCAGCCCAAGGGGGTGATCCGCCACACCGCGGGCCAGCTGGTGGCGCTGAACTGGACCATGAAGAACATCTACAACGTCGATCCCGGCGACGTGTTCTGGGCCGCCTCCGATGTGGGCTGGGTCGTCGGCCACAGCTACATCTGCTACGCGCCGCTGATCCACGGCAACACCACCATCGTGTTCGAGGGCAAGCCGGTGGGCACACCGGATGCGGGCACCTTCTGGCGGGTGATTTCCGAGCATAAGGTCAAGAGCTTCTTCACCGCCCCCACCGCCTTCCGCGCCGTGAAGCGGGAGGATCCCAAGGGCGAGTTCGTCAAGAAATACGACCTCAGCGGTCTCAAGCAGGTCTACCTGGCCGGTGAGCGTGCGGACCCCGACACCATCACCTGGGCGCAGGAGCAGCTGAAGGTGCCGGTGGTCGACCACTGGTGGCAGACCGAAACCGGCTGGTCGATTGCCGCCAATCCCCTGGGGATCGAGGAGCTGCCGACCAAGCTCGGCTCGCCCGCGGTGCCGATGCCGGGCTATGAGGTGGATATCCTTGACGAGGGCGGCAACCCGGTTGCGGCGGGCGAGCTGGGTGCGATTGCGGTGAAACTGCCGCTGCCGCCGGGCACCCTGCCGACTTTGTGGAATGCGGAAGACCGGTTCAAGAAGAGCTACCTGAATACCTTCCCCGGCTATTACGAGACCGGCGACGCCGGCATGAAGGACGAGGACGGCTACCTCTACATCATGGCGCGCACCGACGACGTGATCAACGTGGCGGGCCACCGGCTGTCGACCGGCGGCATGGAGGAAGTGCTGGCGGGCCACCCGGATGTCGCCGAATGCGCCGTTATCGGCGTGGCGGACAGCCTCAAGGGCCAGATGCCGGTGGGCTTCCTGTGCCTGAACTCGGGTGCCGACCGCGATCATGGCGAAGTGGTGTCCGAGGTCGTGAAACTGGTGCGCGAGAAGATCGGTCCTGTCGCCGCCTTCAAACTGGCGATGGTGGTCGACCGGCTGCCCAAGACCCGCTCCGGCAAGATCCTGCGCGGCACCATGGTGAACATCGCCGATGGCACGCCCTGGAAGATGCCTGCCACCATCGACGATCCCGCGATCCTGGACGAAATCACCGCGGCGCTGCAGACCATCGGCTACGCCAAGTAACCTCCCTCGTTTCCCGGCTCGGGAAACGGCCAAAAACCCTGCGAGGGTTTTGAAGGCTCCGCCAGCAGGCGGAGCCTGTTTTCCGTCCGGTTTTGCTTGCAACTCCGCCCTGCCCGCCTAGGCTGCGGCCAGGGAGGCCTGAGCATGACACAACCGGACATCTGGCAACTGAGCGCCACGGAACTGACGAAGCTCACCCGCAGCGGGAACCTGAGTGCTGAAAACGCCGTTCAGGCTTCCATCGGCCGGATGAATGCGGTGAACCCGGGGCTCAACGCGGTGGTCGAGGATTTGAGCGCCGAGGCGCTGGACCGCGCCCGCGCCCTGGACAAGGCGCGCGCAGACGGCGCGGAACCCGGCCCGCTGCACGGGGTGCCGGTCACCATCAAGATCAACATCGACCAGAAAGGCCACGCCACCTCCAATGGTGTCACCGCGCTGAAAGACCTGATTGCCCCCGCTGACGCACCCGTCGTTGAGAACCTGCACAAGGCCGGCGCGGTGGTGATCGGCCGCACCAACACGCCGGAGTTCTCCTTTCGCGCGGACACTGATAACCCGCTGCACGGGCGCACCCATAACCCCTGGGGGCGGCACATCTCTCCGGGCGGTTCCTCCGGCGGCGCCGGGGCTGCGGTGATGGCCGGGATCGGCGCACTGGCGCATGGCAATGATATCGGCGGCAGCTTGCGCTTTCCCGCCGCGGCCAACGGCGCGGTCACCGTGAAGCCGGGCCTGGGCCGGGTGCCCGCCTGGAACCCCAGCCAGACGGCGGAACGCGGGCTGCTGGCGCAGCTGATGTCGGTTCAGGGGCTGATCACCCGCACGGCAGAGGACCTGCACCTGTCGATGCCTTCCCTGATTGCTGCCGATCCCCGCGACCCGTTCCATGTGCCGATGCCCTGGCGCGGCGAAGCGGTCGAGGGGCCCATCAAGGTCGCCGTCACGAAAAACACCCACGGCTATGAGCTGCACCCCGAGGTCGAGGCGGCGCTGGATTTCGCCAGTGATGCGCTGGCGGATGCCGGCTATGTGGTCGAGGAAGTGGAGCCACCGAATGTGTTTGAGGCCGGGCGCACCGGCTACCGGGCGCTGATGGGCGAGATCTACGCGCTGATGAAACACGATGTGGACGCCGCAGGGTCGCAGACCGTGCGGGACATCTTTGCGGTCTATTTCCAGGAATTCCCCCCCTTTGCCGGAGATGAGTTGCTGCAGATGATGGCCAAGCGGACCCAATACGCACGCCAGTGGTCGCTGTTCATGGAGGACTACCCGCTGGTGCTGTCGCCCTTCCTGCCGCAGCCCTTCTTCAAGCCGGACCGCGACACCGAGGGCGCGGCAGGCGTGCATGAGGTGCTGGGCTGCGCGGTCTATTCCTATGCGATGAACTTCCTCGGCCTGCCTGCGGCCTCGGTCCCGGCCCGGCTGGCCGAACTGCCCAAGGGCCCGCAGCCGGTCAATGTGCAGATCGCCGCCCGCCGCTGGCGCGAGGATCTGGCGGTGGATGCCTGCGCCGCCATCGAGGCCCGCGCCGGCCGCATGTGCCTGCCGCTGTGGGAGAAGATGGCCGCAAGCGGCGGGTAGCCCCCGCTGCGCAACCTTACAATTGCCGCATCTGCCCGAGCGCCAGGCTGTGCTTGCCGGTTACAGAGAACATCTGCCCGCTCTTGAAAAGCCGGCGTGAGAGCCCGGTCTGGCGGGGCCGTTTGAAAATTGAAAGGACTGCCGCGCCAATCGGCCTCCGGGTGGTCCAACCCGGCCAGGAACTGCAGCCGCCAATTCTCCAGCTGCAGCCCGCTTTGCAGCGCCCCGGGGACAGGGTGAGCCGCCCCCGGGATCCTTCCATACCCAACTTACTCAATACCATTACCGCACCCGCGGCCCGAACGCCTGAACGCGGACTGGCCGGGTGCCACCGGCGGGAAACACAAAACTGGAACGCATTAAATCCGCCGGTCCGGCACATCGGCTTTGCAGCCTCAGGCAAATGCGCCAGCATCTGCCTGTGGATAAATCCTCGCACGGAATGGTTACCGGGACGTTCACAGCCTCGTGAACAATGCGTTAAACGTCAGGTGAACTGTTCCGAAATCAGCCGTTCCTCCAGCCCGTGGCCGGGGTCGAACAGGATTTTATGGCGGATTTGCGTATCGGTGCGGATCTCCACCCAGTCAATATCAGCAACCGAAATCGAGTCGGCATCGGCCATCACCGGGCGCTTGTCCGCCTCCAGCACATCAAAGCGCACCATTGCGTTGCTGGGCAGCAGCGCCCCGCGCCAGCGCCGCGGGCGGAAGGCGGCAATGGCGGTCAGCGCCAGAACATCGGCGCCGATCGGCAGGATCGGACCATGAGCGGAGTAGTTATAGGCGGTGGAGCCTGCCGGGGTGGAGACCAGCGCGCCGTCGCAGACCAGCTCCTCCATCCGCAGCCTGCCATCCACCGAGATCCTGAGCCGCGCCGCCTGCGGGCCCGCCCGCAACAGCGAGACCTCGTTGATCGCCAGCGCCTTGTGCACCTCGCCGCGGCGGTCCATGGCGGTCATCGACAGCGGATTGATGATCTCCTGCACCGCTTCCTCGAGCCGTTCGATCAGCCCGTCCTCGCGGTATTCGTTCATCAGGAAGCCGACAGTGCCGCGGTTCATGCCATAGACCGGCGCCGGGTGATCGACCATGGTATGAAGGGTCCGCAGCATGAAGCCGTCGCCGCCCAACGCCACGATCACCTGGGCCTGATCCGGCGGCACATGGCCGTAGCGGCGGCTCAGTTCAGCCAGCGCATCCTGTGCCACGTCAACGTCACTGGCCAGAAAGGCGATTCTCAAACTCATGAAATCTGTTTCCGGTATTAGGCATCTGGTTCCGAAACAATCACAGCTTTCCGCCGATGGCCATAGTTGCCGTTCTGTCGCAGGGATATGTCGCTTTACAGGCTTCCTGCGCAAGGAAGTTTCCGATAGGAAATCCCTCAATTCTGATCCCAACTCCAACGGAGCCACCATGACTGAAGCGACCCGTGACACCGGCTTTTTCACCCAAGCGCTGTCTGAGCGCGATCCTGAACTGTTTGCCTCGATCACGGCCGAACTGGGCCGCCAGCGCGACGAGATCGAGCTGATCGCCTCCGAGAACATCGTCTCCGCCGCGGTGATGG
>NZ_JBFCVS010000027.1:0-40643 GCF_040704725.1 Leisingera sp. JC11 | reverse complement strand
GGAGCATCAGGCCTGTGTCCCGCGGCAGCGCCAATTCCGAATATTTGAGGTTCGGAATTGGCCCTGCCGCTCATGGCTGGGGATTTTTCAAACGGCGGTTTTGGGGAGATTACGTCCGGCGATTACAATTGCCGCCGCAGAAAACCCTCGCTTCCGCTGCGCGAGATTTTCGGCAGCGCGGCGAACTACCCGCTTACGATCATTCGGGTCGGCGAAAATCGGGGAGCTCAAACCGCTCTTTCGCTACAGTCAGGTCGGATAAACGAGACGCGGGACAAAACAAAGGCCAGCGCCTCAAGACCGGACTGACAATCGGAGGCAGTAAGCGCTGTCTACCAAGGCGGGCAGATGGCAACACGACATGTGGTGCGCCTGATTCCCTGGCATTTGCATTTCCCTGAAGCAGATACCCCGGCCGTCTGTTGGCTTCCGTTAGCAATGGCGAAGCCTGCAGTGTACTCTTGAAAGACTTCAATTGGAGTCCGCATAGGAAGCACATGCCTGCAGATAACATCAAAGGCGTCCCAGGCAGCACGGAAGCCGTGCTTGTGAAAGCGCGCATACGGGAGGCGGCGACGCGGGAAATTTTGGAGGTCATCAGCCGGTCGCGCGACGACGAGGGTCCGGTTTTCAATGTCATTCTCGAAACGGCGGCGCGGCTATGCAAAGCCCCATTTGCCTGCCTGTTCCGCGTCAACCCGGAGCGGACGCATCTGACTATTCCAGCCCACTTTGGAACCCGCCCGCAGTTCGTCGATCTCATCAACAGCGATCCTTTGCCGATGGATCCATCGCAGTCGCAAACAGCTAAAGCCGTTTTCGAGAAGCGGTCTTTGCAGGTTCCAGATTTCAGCGACGATCCGATCTACCGCTCCGGCCAGCCGCAGCGCGTATACGCTGTTGAGGTCGAAGGCGCCCGGAACGTGCTGACAGTTCCTCTCATCATCGGCGACGAGGCCATCGGTGTGATCTTCCTGTACCGCCGTGAAGTCGGCTTCTTCGCGGAAGACGATGTACGGCTTGTAGAGACCTTTGCCGCCCAGGCTGCCATTGCCATCGAAAATGTCCGCCAGTTCAAAGCGCTGGAGGCGCGGACACGGGAGGTTCAGGCCCTGAACGCTGGTCTGGAGGCGCGGGTGCAGGAACAGGTGCGGGAGATCGAACGCATGAGCAGGCTCAAGCGTTTTCTGCCGGCGGCTGTCGCCGATACGGTGATCTTGTCCGGTTCGGAACAGCTGCTGTCCAGCCACCGGGCCCTTCTGGGTGTGGTATTCTGCGACATCCGCGGATTTACAGCCTTCTGCGAAACGGCCGAACCGGAAGAAACAATCGAGGTTCTGCAGAATTATCACAAGGAAATGGGCAAGCTGATCAATACACATAGGGCTGGTGTTGATCACCGGATGGGGGACGGCATCATGGTGCTGTTCAACGATCCACTTCCTTGTGAGGCACCGGCGGCCGAGGCTGTACGGCTGGCCATCGCCATGCGCGAACGCATGAAGGCACTTTGCAAAGAGTGGAAGCGTTTGGGGTATAGGCTAGGGTTTGGGGTCGGTGTCTCGCTTGGCTATGCCACAGTCGGCATGGTCGGATTCGAAGGCCGCTTCGAATACACGGCGTCGGGTACTGCAATAAACCTTGCCGCCCGTCTCTGCGATGAGGCCAAAGACGGCGAAATCCTGATCAGCCCACGGGCCGGGATTGCTGTGGAAGGCGACTTTCAGGTCGAAACCAGAGGTGAATTGAAACTGAAAGGTATGCGCGAGCCAATAGAAGTTTTCAGACTGGCATGTGCTTAGAGCCAAGTCCCTAGCAGAACGTCGGCAGTGTTAAATCTCATGGTGCGGCCTTTTCTAACAGACCAGTACTGCCCCCTTTCCCATGAGCTCGCTTCCGCTCCCCTTTATCCCACTGACTAGCAGATTGAGGCCAACATTGCGGCTGTGATGATTGTCAATCGCGACTCGGAGGCAGTGACGGCTTGCAATTGATATGTCGGAGGGGATGGGAATGGCATCGGTGAATCTCTGGTTTGTCCTCGGCGGTGACGGACTGTGCCATCGCCATTGCCTCCTTTGCCATTTGCAAGAATGTCTGGGCCATGGGTCTTCCTTTCAATTGATCGTGGTCAGAAAGTGGGGGGCGCCGTTTCTGGATGGGTCACAAAGAGCCATCTTCATCATGCACTTCGTCTCCCGTTAACGGCGGGGAAAAGGTGCAAATGATGCGCGCTCGATCCGTAATCCGGATGCGGTGCCGGTCGTGGTTGTTCATGGCGTACACCGTTCCAGGCCGGATTTGGTGCATGATGCCGGTGTCCAGCTCTTCCACCGTGCCGCCGCCCTCCAGGCAATAGCAGGCCTCCAGGTGGTTCTTCTGCCAAAGGGTCATTTCGAACCCGGCTTCAAGGATGCTGTCGGTCAGGGTCACGCCCATGCCATCCTCGGCGTGTAAGAGGCGCATGGAATGCCATTTGTCGCCGTGGGCCTCGCCCTTGGTGCCAAGCACATCCTCAAGGGTTTTAACGATCATTGCCCTGTCTCACACGTCGACTTCGCGGATCAGCGTATCGAGGTAATCGCGGGTCGCCTGATCCCAGTCGCCGGGGTTTTCGCCATGAGCAATCCGGGCGTGATGCCCCATCAATTGCCAGACTTCGTCCTTGGTTTCCGCGGTGACGCTGGCGGGGCAGGCTTCCATGCCCTCGCAGTCACGACAGGCGTAAGAAAAGGCTTTTGTCATTGTATGTCCTCCTTGGGGTTATTCGGGAAAGCCGTCGTAGTTGCGCATGTCCTCGTTGAACTTCACCCAGTGAAGACGTTCTTTCAGAAAGACATTTGACTCGGGCGTAATTGCATTCGGATCGTCAAGCGACGCGATGGTAATCGCCACATCGTTCCAGCCTTCACCGCGGAATGTGAGGGGAGAGCCGCAAGTCCGGCAAAACCCTCGCCAAATGCCTGGGGAGGACTCATATTCGCTGATCTTTCCCTTGGTCACTGAGAAGTTGCTCGGATCGGACCCGAACCAGGGGACATAGGCGCCGCCAGTTGCGCGGCGGCAGTCGCTGCAATGACATATCCCGGAGTATGTGTGCTGCCCTGCCATCTTGTAACGGACCGCACCGCACCGGCATCCGCCTTCGTGAATAATTTCGGTCCCCGCCATTGCGCGTCTCCCATTCAGAAATTCTTGCACGAGCCCGCAGGCCCATGACCAATCTTTCTTTTAATACATTGACGAAAACAGAGGAAAATGCGACTCAGGAATTTATCAATAATGTTAGGTAAGCTAACAATGAATTGGCGATCCTTGCCCTCGCTCAACGCGCTCAGAGCATTTTCGGCGCTGGCCGAAACCGGCTCCTACACCAGGGCCGGCGAAACGCTGAGCGTCACCCACGCTGCCGTTATGCAGCAGACAAGGGCGCTCGAAGCCTATTTTGGTGTTCGGCTTGCAACCCGGTCAGGCCGCGGCGTTGCGCTTACTGATGAGGGGCGGAAGCTGGCCCGCGATCTTGCGGCAGGGTTTCATCAGATCGGAGACGGAGTGGAGGCGCTGATCAATCTTCAACAGGCACGCCCGCTGCATGTCACGATGTCCCCGGTCTTTGCGGTCAAGTGGCTGATGCCCCGGTTGGGTGAATTCCAAGCCAGCCACCCTGACGTCACTTTGCTGCTGAATCCCAGCGGAAAAATTGTTGATCTTGAAAGGGAAGGCATGGATGTGGCTATCCGCTACAGCCGCTGCGAGGACCTGCCGCAGGATGCCGACATCCTATTGGTTCTCGACCTCGTGGTTGTCGGCACCCCGGACCTTGTTGGCAGCGCGGAAATAACCAATCCCGCCGACCTTGTGCATCTGCCCTGGCTTATGGAACTTGGCACGCGCGAGGTTCCTGACTGGTTCGACCGGCACGGCGTCAAACTGGACCGTCCCCTGATGATTTCACAAATGCCCGGCAATCTGATTATGGATGCGGTCAAGAGAAGTGACGGGATTACCTATACCGCCCGGCAATGGGTTCAGAATGAAATCCGGTCAGGCGAACTAGTCGAGTTGTTTCCCGAAGAACAAGCCGGCGCTTTCCATATCCACACCCGTCCCCGAGATGAACGCCGCGCGGTCCGGCAGTTTTCGAACTGGCTGCGAAGTCAATCAAGTCCAATCTGAATTGCGGCCCCTAAGCCAGCCACCGAACGCGGTCAGTCGAGGGTCCCGGAATGATCCTTCCGGCACTGCGAGGTGTATTCCGCGATCCAGGGTGACCTGTGTCTCCGAAAGGCAGACGAGCGAGCCATTGACAAGCTCGTTGCGGATCGAGTCGAGTCCACATTGGCCTTTGCTACCGAGATAGATGGTACATCTCGACCATTCGCTCCCTGGTGGGCTCAATCGTTCGCCGGTCAAAGATCAGTCCGATTGACTTGCACCTGCTGATCCAGTTTTCAGGAACCGAGCAGGTTACGCCAAGTAACACTATTCGCAGGATCCTATTCAACGAATGTCTGCTCACGTGTCCCGACATCTTTCGTTTTGCAGCCGCAGCAAACGTCCGCTGCTCGCACGACCTTCTGATGTTTTCGCCAATGCAGCAAGGATCGCGCGCCTGCGGCGAAAGGCAGGTAAGTCCGGCTTAGCGGTCGCTCCTGCGGGCGGTTTTTGGACTCTTGGCTGCGAAAGTCAGCGAAGGGCTGCAACGAGCCCATTTTACCGAGCGAGCAGTTGCTGCATTCCGCAGCCGCAGCGAATTCCTGCGAGAAAGCCCGGCCCATACCAGACACTCGATATGGGTCCCTGATGCTGCAGTGCAGCCCGTCGAACCAGCCGTTCGCTTCAAGCGCAAATTTCCCGGTAGCTCGAACTCACACAAAGCCGGACGAAACAGACTTTCGCTGCGTTAGCTTTCAAAGACTGCTTAGGAGTTTCATGCGGCCGACGTCCGCAGGAATGGAACTCTATCAAATATTGGGGTGGTGAGACTTGTAAGAATTGAAATCTCGCCTCTGCGCGCCGCAACCAAAACTTTCAGGCCCGGCTGGATTAGGTTTGATTGATGGCTTTTTAACTAAACTCAGGTTGGCGGCCACCATCTGGCAATCAACAGTTAACGCGGCAATGCGATAATCCATTGTATTTATTTTCAGGCGCCGGGTCCCACCATGAAACTGAAGCGAGCGGCGCGGATTGCGGCAGGCCTTGCCTGCCTTGGTGCCGCGTTTATGATTTTTGCACCACACGCAACGAATTACATTTCACGGGCTGCAGTGGTCAACGCCCCCATCATTTCCGTCAAAAGCCCCTTTGACGGCGCTCTGATGTCCGACGCGCTCACGCCCGCAACGCCGGTGCTGCCAGCCACAGCAATTGTTGAACTTCAGGCGTCGCGCTCCAGTCGGACCGAGCTTGCGCGGCTGGAAGCCAGGATTGGCATCCTGGCCCGGGAGGAAGTTTCGATCAGCACTGAAATTACCGCCCTTACCCAGCTGGACCAGCAACTTCTGGTAAGGATGGAACAAGTGCAAACGCTTGCCCGGCAAATGCTGGAGGCGCAGCTGAGCGGTTTGCGCGGGGAGCTTGCGGCAGCCCGCGAACGCCAGGACCGGCTGACCCGTGATGCTCAAAGATTTGAGCGGCTGTCTGCCAATGGGTCTGTGCCACAGACGCAGGCTGAGACAGCGGCGTCGCTTGCGGCGGAGGCAAACGGCGAGGTGATCCGGCTGGCCGCGGCGGTGGAGGAAACGGTGCGGAGCATGGCCGGGATCAAGGACGGCATCCTGCCGGGGCTGGGCACCGAGGACGGCAGTTATGCCCGGCAGCGCCGGGACGAGGTCGCGATCCGGCTCGCAGACCTCAAGGGCCGCAAAGCCCGGGCCACCGCACAGCGCGCCGGTCTTCTGCAGGAGGCGGAGGCGCTGCGCAAGGAAGTGGAACGGTTTGACCGGTTTGCCCCGCAATTGCCCACCGGCGCCGTGGTCTGGTCCGCAACCCCTGCCAAGGGCGCGGTGATCGCGGCGGGGGACGAAGTTCTGCAGCTGCTCGATTGCTCGCGCAGGTTCGTCGAGGTGTTCGTGCATGAAACCGCGTTTGAGGCCATCCGCCCCGGCGATACAGCGCGGGTGCGGCTGCGCGGCTCTGACCAGTCTTTCCACGCCACCGTCGAGGCGCTGCGGGGCGCCGGCAGCCAGCGGGCCACCGGGCTGCTCGCCGCCGAACCCGAGAACCTCACCGAAGGCAGCCTGTCGGTGATGCTGCGCCTTGCCCCGGCGGATGTGGCGAAGGCGGGCGTGGCGCAAAATTTCTGCGATGTCGGGCGCACAGCCGAAGTGCGCTTTGACCGCGGATTGGGCAATATGCTGACGGTCGCGGGCCTCTGGTTCGAGGAGCTGCTGCGCGGCACCGCGCCGCCACTCGCCGGTGCGTTTTCACCCGAGGGGGGTGGCCCTCCGGATGCAGGCTGAGTCCCTTGTCCCCCTGCTGCTGATCACCGCGGCGATCCTGCTGTTCGGCAACCGGTGGCAGAACAACTGCTGGGCCGACCGGCTGGTGGTGGCAGGGCTGGCCGTGGTGATCCTGCGCTATCTGGAGTGGCGGTTGTTCGAAACGGTGCTGCCGGCCGGTGTTTTCAGCGTCACCGGCCTGTTTGTCTGGTCGGTCTTCATCATCGAGATGCTGGCTTGGCTCGATACTGCCGTGCTGTATGCCTATATGCTGCGCCGGACCAACCGCACGCCGGAAGCGGACATCCACGAGGCGCGGCTGCGCGCCATGCCTGCGGCGGATCTGCCCGAGGTCGACGTTTTCATTGCCACCTACAACGAGCCCGCTGAGGTGCTGGAAAAGACAATTGTCGGCGCGGTGGAGCTGGACTGGCCGCAGGCAAAGCTCAATGTCTGGGTGCTGGATGACGGACGGCGCGGCTGGCTGCAGCGCATGAGCGAACGGCTGGGGGCCGGCTATCTGACCCGGGCCGACAATGCCCACGCCAAAGCCGGCAATATCAATGCTGCGGTTGCGTGCACCTCCGCCCCTTTCTTCCTTGTTCTTGATGCGGATTTCATTCCGCAGCGGAAGTTCCTCTACCGGACCATGGGTTTTTTCGAGGACCCGAAAATCGGGGTCGTGCAGATCCCTCATAACTTCTTCAACCCCGATCCGATGCAGGCTTCGCTGAACATGAGCAAGGTCATGCCCGACGACCAGCGGTTCTTTTTCGAGGCGATCATGCCCGGACGCGACGGGTATGACTGCGCCTTTTGCTGCGGATCTAACGGCATCGTGCGGCGCAGCGCGCTGGAGGAGATCGGCAACAAGCTGCCCTCCGGCTCGATCACCGAAGACATGCTCCTGACGCTTGCCCTCAAACGGAAAGGCTACGTGACCCGTTATCTGGATGAGCGTCTGGCGTTCGGCCTGGCCCCGGAGAACATCAACGCTTTCTTCATTCAGCGGGCACGGTGGGCGCGAGGTGCCATCCAGATCATGTTCCTTCGCGAAGGCCCGTTTGGCGGACCTGGCCTGAAATGGCATGAACGCCTTTTTTTCCTGCCGTTTCACTGGATTACCCAGTCATTCGGCCAGACCATTGCAATGGTGACCCCGGCCATATTCCTGCTCACGGGAGTGCCGCCGCTGGTCAATGCGTCTGCGGACACGGTGATGTCTTACCAGCTGCCTGCAATTGTTGCGGCCATTGCCGCTGTCCGGCATTTCGCGCCGGGAAAATACCACCCGCTGGCAACGATGGCGCACGGCGTTCTGCAAGCTTTCCGGTTGCTGCCCGTGGTGGTCGCCACGCTGCTGAAACCGCACGGTCATGCGTTCAAGGTCACCCCCAAAGGCGGCGAAGGGACAGAAATACAAGACACCGCAACAGTTGCCATCTGCCTTCTGCTTTGCGGCCTGATGACTGCCGGCCTGGCCATAAACTCCAGCTACAACCTTCAGATCATCGCTTCGAGCCACCTGATGCCAGTCGTTGCCTTCTGGTCGGCGGTCAACATGGTCGTGCTGCTGCTGGTGGCAAAAATCGCCATCACGCCGCAGCTTCTGCGAAGTGAAGTTCGGTTCGACATGAATGAACCTGTGGTCTTGCGAACGGAAGGCGGCGGGCAGGCTTCTGGCAAATGCCATGACATGTCGCTGAACGGTATACAGGTAGAGGTGCATGCAGGCCGCTCTTGCCTGCCTGAGGCTGGCGGCTGGATCGGTGTGGATGTCGCAAAGGTCGGCGTAGTGCCGGCACAGCTTCGCCGTGTCTTCAAAGGGGAAGATGGCAGCCTTCGCGCCGGGCTGGCCTTTGCCTTGCCCGCTGCGGAGGAACTGGCAGAGCACTGGGAAGAAACGAGCCCGGACCGCACTGCGGAGGCGGAGGACGCCGCGCAGCTGCGGTGGCGCTTGATCCGCAAGCTGTTTACCAGGGACCGGGTGCGCAAGTTCGATGGTCAGGACGACTGGAGGATAGGGGTCAGCATGCTGAAAAGCATTGTGGCCTCAGAACAGGCCGACTCTTCGGATAAAAATACCTGTCAGGATGCCGCCCGACCAGTCGTGCCCGTTTGGCTGTATGAACTTCAGTCGCAGACTGAAACAGCACTGGATGACGAGTGGTGTGCGGTGCTGCGAGCGCGCGCAGAGGCCACGAATGACAGTTCCGCTGCTTAAATGAGTTCTCTTACAGGCCTGTTTGCATGACTTTGGTTGAACGCTGTGAAAGGTGAGCAAAGAACAAAAATTCGCTACAGTGCAGCAATACCGTAAGAGTGGGCTCGGAGCCGCCTTCCGCGCCGCAGCCAACCCAACACTTTTTTGGTCAAACGGCAGCGACATAGACGGCCCTTTCCTGCCGTTCGGCTCCATTTCTTGCTGCCGCGGTGCGGTCCGCCGAATCTGCCATTAGCTGCATGCTCAAAACCAGGGGTCAGTCGAGCTTATGCTGTGCGGGAAAGAGACGCCCTTCGCTCTTGCAACTATTTCTGCCACAGAAAGCTCCCGCGCCCGCAGTGCGAGATTGTTGGTAGCGCGGTAAATTTAGCTTCAAGTGTCATGCCGGGCTCCTGGCTTGTCCATGACTGCATGCGATATGTGCTGTGGGTGTTGGCAGCAATTCAACGGCAGGATATTGAAACAGCTGAATTAATGTCACACTAGGAATGTGCGATATGGCACCACAGAACGCCGACAACAAAAAGTACCTTGAAAGCCGTTCTCTTGGTGTCGCCATGTGGGGCAATCTGTTCATGGCCGCAGCAGGGATGCTGGCCGGTGTTTTGTCGAACTCCAACGCGATCATGATGGACGGTCTGTTTTCCTTGATCGGATTTGGCTCGGCGCTACTCGGGCGGAGGATCAGTCGCCGGATTGATGCAGGCCCCGACAAGGCGCGACCCTTCGGTTACGCTGCGGACGAGGCGATCTTTTCGACTTTCCGTTCGCTTTCTCTTCTTGGGTTGGTCCTTTTCGCCATCACCAATGCTATCAAGAGCATCTACAACTATCTCAGTGGCATGACACCCGAGCCGCTGAACTTTGCGCCAATGATCGTCTATTTTTCCGGGATCGGGCTTACCTGCGCAATTCTGTGGGGCTTCCATCATTTTACTTGGCACCGAACAGGGAAGAGTAGTTCAATCTTACGGCTTGAGGCAAAGGCCGCGATGTTTGATGGGCTGATCACGGCTGCTGCAGGTGCAGGTCTGGGCGCCATCTACTTGTTTCGGGATGGTCCGCTGGCATCGGTCGCACCGGTAGGTGATTCAGTGATCGTCCTGCTGCTTTGCCTGCTGGCGATCGGTTCCTATGTTCGGGATTTTCGCGGTGGACTGGGCGAACTGGCCGGCGCCAGCGCTAGCCCTGAGAGTGTCGCTGCAGCCCGGCGAAGCCTGCGCTCTGCAATCGCCGAGGATGGCGGCGCGCTGCAGGACATGTCGGTCACCAAACTTGGGCGTACTTTCTTGGTGACGGTCTATTACAATCCCGGCCGCCCGGTCTCGGCGGCAGAAATCGACGGTCTGAATTTGCGAATGATCCACGATGCGCGCAAGGCGCTGACCGGGGCGGATGTGTTGCTGGTGATTACCGAACATCCCAGGCGCTGGCCCGAAGCGCTGAACCCATTTTGAATGGTGCGGTTCCGGTATATTGGCCTCACAGCTAACCTCGTTGCAACGCAACATCTGCGCAATGGCGGTAAAATCCACCGGAAAAACGGCCCATTCCTGACCTTGGTAACAGCATCCTGATGCTGCGGTGTAGCCCGCCGTTTCTGCCGTTCGCCGCGACCGCGAGGTCCTGGAGCCGGTGTACTCGCACAGTGCGGGACTTTCCGGACTTTTGCTGCAGGCGCAGCCAAGACGATCCTGCCCGTTTGCTTTGAACAGAAATGCGGACATCGCAACGAGTGGCCGCAGAACTAAAAGCGGCCGTTAGGCGGACTGACCTGAGTGGTGGTTTTAACGCATTTGACAAGCTGCAATCAAACCAACTGAGTTGATTGGCTGCGTACCCTCTGCGATGCTGAAGGTGTTCAACAATTCTTTGGGACTTTTTGAAATGTCACTTCAAATACGCGCGTCTGTATGCGCGTTAACTCTGGCTTTGGCGTCTTCGCCCGCCCTGTCGCAGGACGGCGCACCCACCCTTTTCACCAATGTGAACGTCTTTGACGGCGTCAATGAAACGCTGATCGAAAACGCCAATGTGGTGGTGACGGGTAACCTGATTACCGAGATTTCCACTGAACCGCTTGCTGTGGCCGGCGGGCATGTCATCGATGGCGGCGGGCGCACCATGATCCCTGGCCTTATCGACGCGCACTGGCATACCTCCTATTGCTGCGCCGCGCAAAGCACAGTGGTCACTGGCGATATTCTGGAAGTGGCCATCCGCGGCGCACTCGGGTCCGAGGCAACCCTGATGCGCGGCTTCACAACCGTGCGCGACGTAGGCGGCAACCCATTTGCCACGAAAAAGATGATCGACGCGGGCGAAATTCCCGGTCCTCGAATTTTACCATCCGGGCCGCCGATTGGCCAAACCGGCGGGCATTTCGACTACCGCCCCTACCAAGCAGTGCCAACGAACCCGGCAGATTCCCAATGGTACTGGTACAGTGTCGGCCTGATGGCGATGGCCGATGGCGTGGATGAGGTCGTCAAGCGCACCCGGGAAGTCATGCGGATGGGCGCCTCGCAGATCAAGATCTCGGGCGGGGGCGGTGTTTCCTCGGTCTATGACCCGCTGGATGTGCGCCAGTACACAATGGAAGAGCTGGAAGCCTTCGTTGAAGTGGCGGACACATACAACACTTATGTCGCTTCGCACATCTTCACTGACGAGGCTGCTCAGCTGGCCATCAAGGCCGGTGTGAAATCCATCGAACACGGTTTCCTGATGAGCGAAGAAACCCTTCAGATGATGAAGGAGCACGATGTTTGGCTCAGCATTCAGCCGCTGCTGGACGACGAAGACGGATTTTCCTTTGACGATCCGGGCAGCCAGCAGAAATGGATCACCGTGACCGATGGCACGGACACGATTTACACCAAAGCCAAGGAAGCCGGCGTGAAGATCGCTTTCGGCACCGACATCCTGTTTGATCCTGCTCTGGCAGAGCGGCAGGGGGCCTTCCTGGCGAAATTGCAACGCTGGTTTACGCCCTATGAAGTGATGAAAATGGCCACCTCGGTCAACGCAGAGCTGCTGGAGCTTTCCGGCCCCCGGCACCCCTATCATGCCGGCGCGCTTGGGGTGATTGAAAAGGGTGCTTATGCGGACCTGATCCTGGTCGACGGCAACCCGCTGGAAGACATCAACCTGGTTGCTGATCCACACGAAAACTTTGACCTGATCATGAAGGACGGCAAGATTTTCAAGAATAGCATGGAGTAACAGGCCGTTCTATCTCTCCACGGACCAATTAACATCTGACGCTAATGCGGCCCTTCCTTGCCAACTACGTGAAGGGCCGCATTAGCGTCAGGAACGTGTAGCACAGATGTCCGCAGGAGGCTCCCAAGCAGCATGCTGCTTTAGCGAAGAGCTCCAAAATAAGTAACGGCAAGGCGCCGCCACTCCACCAGCCCCAGCGAACAGGACAGAGCGCGGATCAAACGCCGTGTTGATCTTCTTCTTGAGCGCCGGAAGGCAGCTTCCGGCATGGGGCATCTCAGCCGGGAGCACCGGGAGCGGCTCTCTGTATTTCGGGATGGCGTCAGGCTGGTTGCGATCGCTACCGAACACCAGGCTGATGAACTGGCGGCTGAACTGCATGGGGAAATGCCTTGGATGGCTCCGGCGACGGAAGCCGTGTGGCATGCGATGCGCCGGTCCGTACGCGATGGGTGGCCGGGCCTGCGTCTGCCGCCCATTCTGCTGGATGGGCCGCCCGGTATCGGCAAGAGCCACTGGGCGCGGCGCCTCGGGCAGATGCTCACAGTCCCAACGGCCGTTGTTGAAGGCGCTAAACGGCATCTTTCGTCCATCGCGGTCCAAGCTGTTACCGAAGCTATTGACCGCACTTGCCAATATGGGATGCGCATCGACCTCCGGATTGCATCCCGGCTGCTCCAGCGTGCTGAAGACCTGGAACGTCGACCTGTCTGGCATTGACCGTTGAAACTTTGGCATGGTGCGGAAAAAGAACGTTGAAGAAGTCTCGGGTTCGTTCGTTTGGGTCGAAGGGCTCAATTCGCAGGCCGCGAAATTTGGAAAATCCTACAAGGCACGCCTGGTTGTCGCCTTAAATCTGGCTGAACGAGGTAGCGCTATTTATTGCATTGCCGCCGTTCGTGCATTCTGCAGCAGTTCTGAAGACTGAAGAACCGCACAACGGGAGAAGCCGGCTTTTGCTCCTGCGGCTACTGCTGACGCTGAAAAGCCTCGCGACCGCAGCGCGAAACTTTCGGCCGCGCGGCGATTTTCCGAGACAGCGGCCCTTCACCTGGTGGGGATTGGACCAGCAGTGAGCCGGACAAACCCGCCTTTTGCTCACGCCGCTATTGCTGATGCAGAAATCCCTCGCTCTCGCAGCGCGAGATTTTCTGTGGCGCGGCGAACTTCCCGTTTGCAGTCGTTCGGACCCGAGGAAATCGGCGAAAGGTTTTTCGCGCTGTATGCTATTATCTAGTTGAGGCGGCAGGACGTGAAGTTGATTCTGAGAATCGTTATAGGAACTGTGCCATGAGACCCAAAGCAAGTTTCCCGGAACTCCCCACAAGTAAGTATTGGAGACAGCCCCTAGTTCTGTCGGTCCTGTTCATGGCTGCCATGCCAATCAAATTGTCTGCGGAAGTGGATGCCGAAGCAGACCGGATTTTGCGGGATATGTCGAACTACATGGCAGGTTTGGAAACCTTCAAGGTTGACGCAGACGCATCGACGGATGTCATCTTTCAAGATGGGCGAAAAATCCAGCTGACTGGCTATGGAACTGCCTTGGTCGACCGGGATGGAGGTCTGCGATTTGAGCGCCAAAGCGCTGTGGGCAAATCGGTCCTGACCTATAACGGGACGGTCTTGTCCCTGTTTAATGAAGCGTTGAATTCTTGGGCGGAATTTCCCGTTGAAGGAGGAATTGATGAAGCGATTGACGAGCTTCGAACTGTCCTCAGCGCCGAAGTCATAGGCGGTGCGGACCTCCTCTATTCCGACCCCTATCCAGGTTTGATGCTGGAAGTGGAATCTGGAGAATATCTAGGCGAAACAATTGTCGGAGGGGAGCGGGCACATCATCTTTCATTTCGGGCCGCCGAGGTGGATTGGCAGCTTTGGATTGCGGCGGGTGAAGATCCCGTGCCAGTCAAATATGTTATCACCAGCAAGTGGCTGACGGGCGCGCCCCAATTCATGGTGCAATTCTCCGGATTTGATAGCGGCATTTCCATTGCTCCCGATACGTTCGATTTTGAAGCGCCGGAAGGATCCCCAAGGATAGATGTGACCAATCCTGATATCTCAAGACTTTTTGTTGTGGAGTAGGCTTATGCGATGGTTCATGCAAACGAACAAACTGCTGGGTTGTGCAGCATTGGTTCTCGGGCTGATTGTTGAACCGGACACAGAACAGTGGCTATCGGGGGAAGGTATTGTGAAGCAAGCTGAGGCGCGGGTCGGACGACCGGGGACACCACGCAGTTATGCTGGAGTCGCCCGCCGGACAACACGCCGTGTGGTGCGCCGTACGACAATCTATGTTGCGAGTCTCCCGCCGAATTGCTCCCAGGTATCGGTCAATGGGGACGCCTTGTACCTTTGTGGCGGCACATATTACCAGTCAGTCGGCGGGCAGTATGTTGTTGTAACTGTCGAATAACCCCTTTCATAATAAGGTTATTTGCTAACAGCCCCTGCTTGAGTGCCCTGAAGTTAGAACAGCCTTCTCTCTGAAGTGGCAACTTGCCGGAATCGCTAGTGCCTCTGCTTCCCTAGCAAAATGCCTTCAAACTACTTCGCGTGCCCTACACCATGCAAAATACGGAAATGGTAGGTGGATTTGTGTCCCGTTCGCGACGCGCTAGACAAAATCACCTGTTCAAGGAAAGCCCATTCCTCGTTCAGCATAAGATCGCGGCAAAGCCGGCCACCGTCGCAGAAACCTGAATAAACCACGCCAGAAGGCCAATGTGATCCCCCTTTTTCACTGGCACACTTGTCCCTAGAACTACTTCGCGACGCCATCACCATCGCCTGCAACCAGAAAAAGACTGGACTGAAATCTCTGGCGGGAGATACTGTGATTGTATTCCCGCAATAAAGTTTCTGGCTCTTTCGAGCGCAGATACTGATCGAACAGGGAGCTTTAACGATGACACTGTTCAGGATTTTTCAACTCCTCCCACTGAAGGGTTTCCGATTGGCATTGGCCGGTGCCTTGGCATCCGGGGCGGCCATTCCCTCATTCGCGGAGAGCCAGCTAGAGAGCGTAACGCTGACAGATATTCGCGGTATGCGGTTCTGCGAATTCCTGCTGATCTACGAAGACCATGTGGATATATATAATACTTCCGCCTCAGCCGGCTGTCCGGAAGACCTGTGGAAGGCCATGGATACCGCTCAGATCGCGGAAGCGCACGGGGCGGTAAAGGCGCAGCTCAACGGTCCGAAATTCTGGGCGATGGATGAGCAGACCATCAATTTCGGGGAGGCCAAGACTTTTGCGGGAATCGAGGCGCGCTATGGTGCGACCCTGCCGCTTGCAGCGCTTGGCGCCGGTGAAGGCGCGGACCCTTACAGCCCGTATATCAGTGCAAAAACGCAAACCATGACCTTCAAGGCGGGCAGCCCGGTCTATGAACTGGTGGATCCCGACGGCAACGTCTATGCCTTAAATGCTTGGGGGCCGGATGTGCGCGGTGGTGATCCCGCAAACCTGGCAGACCAGCTGTCGCCGGCCGAGGGATGGAGCTTCCGGGTAACCACTCCGGGCGAAGACCTGACCATTGAGGGCAGCACCGAGGCCCCGGTCGACATGGCCGGTGACGACATGCATCAGTACTACACGCGCTACGGAGCCGCCGCGCAATGAGGGCGCAGGCTCTTTCCCGCCGTGCGGCGGCGCTGCGCACAGCCTTGTTCGGCATGGCGTTGCTAGGATTGAGCGGTTCGCCTTCCGTTGCCCAAAGCACTGCGCCAACCGGGGGGCAGACCCTGTCCGGGTACGGGACTTCTGACAATCTGGAAACCGGCGACAGCGTCACCGAAGATCTTGCACTGGATGACCAGAGAATCGACGGCGTTCTCAGCTTCCCGAAAGCCGAGGAGTTCTTTGCGCCCTGGTTTGCCTGGAAGAAGCGGCTCAACGACAAGCACGGGCTGAAGCTGCAATTCAGTTACCAATCCTCGCATCAATGGTTGGACCAAAGCCTTGGAGAAACCAATGCGGCAGCGGCGCGGTTGCAGCTGCAGGGCTCGTGGACGCTCTTGGGGCGCGGCTCCAAGAACACCGGCACGCTGACCTTCCGCCTTGAAAACCGCACCACGCTTGGCACCACGCTGCCGCCGACCAGCCTGGCCTTTCAATACGGCGGCATCGTGCCGTCGGGCGGATTCAGCGACTTCGGCTTTGCCCTGACCGAGCTTGCTTGGCGGCAGTCACTGCTGGACGGACGGTTCCGTTTCGTTTTCGGCAAAATCAGCGCTTTATCCTGGTACAATGGGCACGCGCTGTCCTCGTCCTTGCGCGGATTTCAGAATCTCGCCATGCAGAGCAGCCTGACCAAACCCTCGCCAGGCCGTGGCATCGGCGGCGGCTTCGCCTATGAATTTTCACCGCAGTTCGGAATGGTCGCGGGCATTCATGACGCTAACGCCAAGACCGCAGACAACCCGTTCGACACGATCGGCGAGGGCGAATTCTACAAATCCATCGAATTCCGCTACTGGCCGACAACGCGGGACCGGCGGCGCTGGGATGTTGTTCGGCTGCAGTTCTGGCATCAGGATGAGTTGGAGGCCAAGGGCACGCCCTCCGGGCACGGGGTGACGTTTCTTGCCAGCAGGCTTTACGATGACAAGTGGTTTCCTTTCCTGATAGCGGGGTATTCAGACGGCAATGCCTCGCTGATGAAAAAGGATGTCACCGCGGGCCTCGGCATTGCCATCGACACGCAGCACCGGGCCGCGCGTGATGTGTTTGGGGTTGCGGTAAGCTGGGGCGAACCTTCGAACCCGCTGCTGCGGGAGCAGATAACCAGCGAAGTTTTCTACCGCTTTACCCTGGTTCAGAATGTAGTCATCACACCCTCGGTGCAGTGGGTCAAGAACCCCGCCGCAACCGCGGCCTTCGATGAAGTCCTCACTGCCGGTCTTCGGCTTCGCGTGACGTTCTGACCGCAGCAAAGGGAAACGAGAGTCCTTCTGATGGCCGTACCATGGGGCAGGCGTTGGCAGGCGAGAGAGGCTGAAGTATGAAAAAAGCCCTGCATTGGCTGCTGCATGAGTTGCGCAGAGGTTTCCCGGCCTTTCTGTTCTTCTTCGTTGCGTTCCACATGATCACTTTCACGAAAGCAGTGGCGGTCGCGGATTTCAGTGTTTCCTGGTTTTCCGCATCAGTTGCAACGGTTGGAGCTTTAACCGTGGCAAAGGCGATCCTGATTGCAGACAACACCGCTTTCGCACAGGCGTTTTCCCGGTGGCGGATCAGCAATATTCTTTGGAAGGCCTTTCTGTTTTTGATCATAGCCACTCTTTTCCGAATGGTCGAAGAACTGCTGCATGCTGCAGTCAAGCATGGCGGGTTCCGCGCGGGTTTCGAGGAGTTTACGGCGACGTTTTCCCGGCCGTATTTTCTTGCCCTGGAATTGTGGTTGATTCTGCTTCTACTGCTGTACTGCGCGCTGACAAGCATGATCAGGGTCATTGGCCGTGAACAGGTCACGGAACTGCTGTTTTCAAGCGCCGGCTCAGAGAAGCCACACCACCACTGAAGCCCGGTATATGCGCCTCCGGTCGGGCCGCCAGAGTTACGATGAGGCGGGGATGATGCCAAAATCAAACCCCGCTGCCGAATTTTCAGATACCTGCAGCGCCTCCCGCTGCGGGGTCTTATCCCAAGGCCAGCATTTTGTCTGGCTGATTTCCAGGAGGAAAAAATGCCTAAGACATTCCTTTTGACAAGTTTGACAGCTGCACTGGCGGCTTCAGCTGCTGTTGCCGGATCCGACGGCAATGCGGTCGCTGACGAAGTCATTGCCAAGCAGCGCGCCGCCCTTGCTGCCGCAACCGAAGGTATGGGGTTTGGCCCGCAGTCGCCGCGAGACATCGATGCGCCTGACGGTCAGAACCATCGTGCATTCGGCGCTGCGCCTGCGGTGACCGAAATGATGCTGTGCGACATTCATTTCCACGAAAATGCCGAGCACAGGGGCGGTATGTTCACGACCTATGCAGGCAACGGCGACGGCCACGGATATGGCACCGGCTACAAATATGACGGCGAGTTGACTGCAGCCGAGCTTGCGCCCGTCGATATGAAGGTTGGAGAAAGCTCCCATGGAGATCTTGTGCCGGGCGATACAATCGAAATTCATTTCGTTCACTCAACCGCGAAAGGGACGCTTGGAAACAGTCTTGATACCTGCCTAAGCGATGCAATCAGCAACCCGCAGCTGCGGGTTGAGGCCATTATTGCAGTGCTGGTGACCGAGGGCGGCGCGGACTTCAGCGAGATGGCCCGTGTCGAAGAAATCAACGGCCTCAACCAAGTCCCGAACCTGCCGACCGATCTGGTTACACCGGTTGTCTATGATGGATCGACCACCGGCCCGGGCTACAACGAGAAAGGCTCGCCCTTCCAGGTCACTTGGAGCGTGCATCCGGAGGTCGTGAAACTGAATATCGGCTCAGTGGATGCGTGGCTCAAAGACAACCCGTTCGGAGAAGATCACGCCCACGGTGTGCGGAATCTGGTCGTCAATCCCGATTTGTTGTCGCAAATTAACTGAGAGAACCGACGCTGAAGGGCGGGCAATTTCGCCCGTCCTGATTATTGCGCACGACGTCAATCACCCGGTCAAGAGCCATTCTTATACCACTGAGAAAGCGGCGAAAGATCATTTGGCCCCGCTCGACCAAGCTCATCACGATCCAGACAGTGTTACTGCGGCGAATGTCTCCTGCTTGCGGGTCCCGTCGCAAAATATATCGTTACCACTCAGTACGGGTGAAGCGCGATTTGAATGACTATCCAAAGATCACTTCTTGCGCGTAACTGCCATGTGGCTTTGATCTGGCCTTGCAGTCGTAGCGAATGACTGGAAAGCCCGGCGACCTGTGAATTCGGGTGACAGATCTCGCTGCAGCATGCTTGAAGGGCTGGTTTTCACGCCGCGCAGCGGCGCCGAAAAAGATACAATCGCGACGATTTCGCTGCTGCGAGCGCGCGCAGCAAAAAAACCAAGGTACAGGTTGGGCTCTCAGCACGAATTCGCCGCGCTAGGCTTGAATGGCAGGTCCCCGAGACAGGGGCCGCTCACCAAGTCAAGTTTGGACGAGCAGTGAGCGGTACTTTGCGGACTTTTGCTCCTGCCGCTTTCGCTTGCGCAGAAAGTGTTTGCAGGCGCGGTGACGAGTTTTCGGCGATGCAGCGAGTCTTATCGAACCAGCCGTTCAGCCGTATCGATCCGGCCGAGTTTCGAACCGTCCTTTCGCTGCACGGTGTTTGAGCCCGAAAGGTGCCGGACTTTGCCGCCTTTTGCTCTTGGAGCTATTGCTGTCGCAGAAAACCCTGCGCTCCCGCAGCGCGAGATTTTCAGCAGCGCGGCGAACTTACTGTTTGCGGTCATTCAGCCCTGCGGAAATCGGCGGAGCTCAAACTGCCTTTGCGCTGCAATCAGGTGGGACAAACGAGACGCGGGACTTTTCTGCCGTTCGTGTCGAGCCGTCATCCAACCCCGTGTCTCCGGATTCTGGCACTTCGGGCAGTACCGTCTCGCACAGGAGTTGTTGGCGACATGCAGAGCTTTTCGCCCAATCATGTGGTGCGTTGGTTGGCAGACCGGTTCTCCCAAAAAGGTGGCCGCCAAAGTGCAGCCGCTAGAACGCGAGGTGAGGTAAGCAGTGGGGCTGCAGCTTTAAGAGGGCAGCCGTCAACTCCAAGCCCTTGCGGAAATGGCTATCCTCCTGAACCCCGCCCAAGGAAATGCGCAATGCGTTTGGTGAGCTTGTTCCTGGGGCAAGGAATGGCATGTCTGGCATAACGGCAATTTGCATCTTGCTTGCATATAGCGAGAAGCGGACGGAGCTCCACCCCTCAGGCAGCGGCAGCCAAAGATGCAACGCTGAGGGATGTCCTGTCCAGGGCATCCCATGCAATACCCCGCAAGCGATGCGGTGGCGGCTTTCCAACGCATTGCACTGCCAATCTGCAAGCTCCAGCGCTGTGCCGTCCAGCACCCAACGGCTGGCCAGTTCCCGCATCAAGGGCATTACCGTTCCGCCGAAACTCAGAAGGCGGCCTTTCAGAGGCGGAAGCAATTGACTTGGTGCAGCCATGTATCCGGCGTGAAGCCCGGGCATCAGGCATGTGCTGAAGGTGGTCATATAGATTGAACGTTTTGGCAGCAGCGCGGACACTGGCGGCGGGCGGTCCTTGGCTACGGGGCCAAGCGGATCAGCTTCAATGACGTATAGATCATGGTCTTCCGCAATTTGGACCAGCTCCCTGCGCCGGCCCTCGGGCATCATGACCGGAACCGGATTTGCCAGTGACGGCAGCAGACACAGGACTTTGGCGCCGGATGCCAGGCAGGCTTCCGCCAAAGCCTCCGGCAGAATGCCTTGCGTATCCGCTTTCAGGCGCAATTGCTTCAAGCCTAAATAGGAGCAGCCGGAAACAAGCAGATTGTGTGTGATGCCGTCTGACAAGACGGTATCGCCGGGGCGGGTCAGGGCGGAGAGTGCAGTGGAAAATCCCTGACTGCCGCCATTCGTCAGAAGGACCTGGCCCGGTCCGGCTGGAAAACCGCGAGCTGCCAGCCACTGCGCCCCAGCGTCGCGGTGGGCATCGCCTTTTGAAACGGAGCCGCAGCACTGCAAGACAGAGGAGTCCAGTTCTGCTGTAACCTCCTGCAATGAGTGCTGAAACCGATTGTTGTGCTCTTGGCTGTAGACAGGTCGGGAGGTGGAGAAATCAAACTCTTCCTCAGGTTCGGTTTGCAGCGGAACAGCTCGTGGGACAGTACCGCAAACATAGCTGCCCCGGCCAACCTGCCCGTCAACCAGGTTCTGCTTGCGCAAGCTATCGTAAGCTTTGCTCACCGTGTGTACGCTCAGCCCAAGCCGGTTTGCCATTCTGCGATGAGGTGGGAGGCGGGCTCCGGCTGGGAGCTCTTCGGTCAGAGTGGCCTGTTTAATGGCCGCTGCAAGGCTGGCGTGCAAAGGCGCATGAAGCGCTTCGGGATCAGGATACCACACTGGTGCTCTTTCTTCTGGCCCGCAAAGCCAGGGCAACTGCGCGTCTGGAGACAAACGTCCGGCTCACGCCGCTTTTGATGTTTGAATCTGGCCAGTTGCCGGAAGGAGCGCCGCGTGCAAAACAGCGACCGCTGTTTCGGCCGATGCCCGCGGTACTGCAAACTGCACATCGACATTGCGCGGGGTCTGGTGCGCTGCAATCACTTCGACGCCGGCCCTTTCAAAGGCTGCAAGCCCGCGGCCAAGCGCCCGCACCCCAGACAGGTCGCGCCCGATGGCCGAGACGATGGACAGCGCCCTCGCGCTGACCTGGGCCGAAGGATAGGCGCGCTCCAGGTCATTCGTCACGCGGCGCACTGCTTTCAGAGAAGCCTCAACATAATGGGTGATGGTGTTGGCGTTCGAGCTTTTGGAGATTATCCGGACTTTGTGCCGGCGCAACGCCTCAAGCACGGTGGCATCATATCCTTTGACACCGACCATGTCCTGCTCAAACAGCTCCAGCGCGACGGCATCGATACTTGTCACGATTTCAACCGCGGGAGTTCTGGCTGGCTGGCTGTCGATGAGGGTGCCAGGGTCCGAAGGCTCAAACGCGTTGGTGACACGCAGCGCCACGTTGGACTGGCGCAGGATCTTGGCGGCATTCGGGTGAATGGCCTCCATCCCCATGTTCGACAGCTGGTCGGCCACGTCGTAGTTCGTATGACCCAGCTTGCGCACGGCGTCTGTCCCCACCAGTGCCGGATCAGCGGAAGACAGGTGGAATTCCTTATGGATGATCGCCTCTTTTGCCTTGGTATAGGAGGCGATGCTGGAGAAGGTGACTTCGGAATAGCCGCGGTCATATTCGCGCATCAACCCCTCATTGCATTGGGCATAACCAGTGACGATGGGCATTTCCGACGCCAGATCCAGATCGCGCAGACCGGTGGCGATCCGCCCCTCCAGTGAGCATTCTCTTTCGTCGCGCCAGCCGCTGAGATCAACGAAACGTGCGTTCACCCCGGCGCGCTGCAGCATCAGCGAGGTAACAAAGGCGGAGTGCGCCTCGCCCAGACCGGAAAGTAGCTCGCGCACCAGCATCATCTGGCTCGACAGCCGGAAATGGCCGTAAGAGCACAGGCGCTGCAGGTCGAACAGGCAGCTGCGGGCGCCTTCAATGCGGTCGCGCACAAACTCCTCTGCCCGGGCGCGGTCTGCCGGATTGTCCAGTGCACCGTTGTGCGCTTCGGACATGGCTTCACCCACGCGGGTCAGCGCATCCAGCCAGCCATGGTCGTTGTCGTCATTGGCGAACAGCGCATAAACGCCGGGTTCGCCGGTTTTCTTGTGCTCCAGCAGCAGGTTGGTGATTCCGCCAAAGGCGGACACCACAAAAATGCGGTGATAGAGCGAAGATCCGGTGCGGCCGCCGATAATGAGCGTATCGCGCAGCTCGCGGATACGGCTCATCGAGGTGCCGCCGATCTTCTCGACGGTGTGGTCAGGGAAATTCAAACTGCCTCTCCCGGCCTCAGCCGGGACCTCTTCAAGTGGTTTCCAGCGCGTAGGAGCCGTCTTCGCGGTGTACTTCGCTGCCGGTCACGGGCGGGTTGAACACACAGGCCATCACCAGCTCTTCCTCAGCCCGCAGAGTGTGGCGGTCGTGCTTGTCCAGCGCGTACATGACGCCGGGCCGGATTAAATGAGTCTCGCCGGTGGCCAGGTCGGTGATCGAGCCTGAACCTTGCATGCAATAAACGCTCTCGAAGTGGTTCTTGTATTCGAAGGTGTGTTCGGAGCCGGCCTCAAGGAAGGTGATGTGGAAGGAGAACCCCATCCCGTCATCAGCCAGCAGCATCCGCACCGAAGACCACTGGGCGTCAGACACCACCCGGCTGCGGTCGCTTTTGATAATGTCGTTGTAGTCGCGAACAATCATGTCTTACTCCGCTGCAAATTTGCTTGAATCAGTCACACCGCGGATCGCGCTGCGCAGGATGTTCAGGCCTTTGATGAAGGTGTCCTCAGGCGTGGTCAGCGGTGCTAGCACCTTGACCACCTGATCCTCGTTGCCGGAGGTTTCGATGATCAAGCCGTTGTCAAAGGCATGGGCGCAGATGCTGGCGGCCAGATCTCCGGAGCCCACGTCCAGCCCTTGCATCATGCCGCGCCCTTTTAGCTTCGAGCCAGGGATAAGTTCTGACATTTCCTCCAGCGCGGCGGTCAGCAGGCGGGCCTTGGCTGCGGTGCTTTGCTGGAAGCCGGTGTCCGACCAGAATTTGCGGATGGCTGCGCTGGCAGTGATGAAAGCATGGGTGTTGCCGCGGAAGGTGCCGTTATGCTCTGCCGGGCCGAACACGTCGTGCTGCGGGCGGGCCAGCATCAGGGCCATCGGCAGGCCGAAGCCGGAGACCGATTTTGCCAGCGTCACGATGTCCGGCGTGATGCCCATGTCCTCAAATGAGAAGAAACCGCCGGTGCGGCCGCAGCCGGCCTGGATGTCGTCGATGATCAGAAGGGCACCGTGCTCCTTGGCCAGCGTGGCGATGCGCTGCACCCATTCGGGGCTGGCAGCATTCAGCCCGCCCTCGCCCTGCACGGTTTCCAGGAGGATCGCGGCCGTAGCGTCGACGCCGCTGGAGTCATCGTTCAGCATTACCTCCAGATAAGCGGCGGTATCAACGTCTGCGCCGAAGTAACCGTCATAGGGCATCCGGGTGACGCCATTGAGCGGGGTGCCGGCGCCGCCGCGGTGATAGCTGTTGCCTGTGGCCGCCAGTGCGCCCAGGGTGACGCCATGGAAGCCGTTGGTGAAGGCGATGACATTGGTGCGGCCGGTCACTTTGCGGGCCAGCTTCAGCGCCGCCTCGACCGCGTTGGCGCCGGTCGGGCCCGTGAACATCACCTTGTGGTCCATATCGCGCGGCCGCAGGATGTGCTGGTCGAAAGTGTCCAGGAAGTCGGCCTTGGCGCTGGTGTGGAAGTCCAGCCCGTGCGCCAGCCCGTCGGCAGAAATGTGGTCAATTAAGGCGGCCTTCATGTCCGGGTCATTATGGCCGTAGTTCAGCGAGGAGCAGCCGGCCAGAAAATCGATGTAGGTGCGGCCTTGGCGGTCGGTCAGTTCGGAACCTTGGGCCCGGGTAAAGACGGTGTCGAAGCTGCGGCAATAGCTGCGCGCCTCGGATTCGCGGCGCTTGAAAATAGAAAT
Organism: Leisingera sp. JC11; assembly: GCF_040704725.1. Classification (NCBI taxonomy): domain Bacteria; kingdom Pseudomonadati; phylum Pseudomonadota; class Alphaproteobacteria; order Rhodobacterales; family Roseobacteraceae; genus Leisingera; species Leisingera sp. JC11. The sequence goes on along the minus strand of NZ_JBFCVS010000027.1, from coordinate 16,537 downwards.
CTTGGCTGACGTATCAGTCGGCATCGTTTGTCCTTTGGGGATTGTGCAGATCAGAGCGGGCATGCGCCACATGGGATCGACCAGCCTCAGGCGGCCCAGCTGGGCGCCTCGGAGAAATCGACCGTGACCATGTGTTCGGTGCTCTGGCGGTCGCGGAAGTGCTGACCCTGGGTGTAGTAGGGTTGGCTTTTCAGCGGTGCGCTCCGGTTGGCTGCGAATTTGTGGAACAAGGCCCAGGAGGCCCTGTTTTCCTGGGTGATGGTTGTTTGCAGCCGTTTGACCTTCTCACAGGCCTTGCGGCGCAAAAGGCCGGTCAGCATCAGCGAGCCAAGACCGGTGCCGCGGGCCTTTTCAGACACAGCCACCTGCCAGACAAACAGCGTTTCCGGATCGTCGGGCAGAACATAGGCGGAAACCCAGCCGGCAATTTCGCCGCCGATCTCTGCCACAACGCAGGTGTCGCGGAAGTGGTCGCACTGGATCAGATTGCAGTACATGGAGTTCTCATCGAGCGGCTTGCAGGCCCGCACCAGCTCCCAGATTTCTGGGCCATCGTCTGCTGTGGGCTCACGCAGCGCGGGGGCTGCCTTCCGGAATAACTCCAATGCGTGTCGCATCTGTTCAAGCGTCTCCATTATTACTTCGATAGGCTAAGTATATTGAGGCGAGGAACATTTCAAGCCACTAGGAAAATTCTGCGGCATTTTGTCAATTTTGCCTGATTCCAACGTGTTTTTCTGCAATGCACCGATGCTTTATGCTTTGCTTGTCAAATCAAATGGGGATGTGCGCGTCTTGATTGTCCCGCTGCGCTCTGCCAGAACCGGGACATGGAACGCATTGATGCAAGCCTGATCGCCCTGCGCCGCATTTTGCGTGCAACTGATCTGTTCAGCCGGGAACTTGCGCAGTCGGTCGAACTGACAGCCGCGCAGTTCCGGGTGCTTCAGATCATCGCCGCCAGCGAGCACTGCACCGCCAAAGCGATTTCGCAGCAGATGCGGATTTCCCAGGCAACCGTTACCTCTCTGGTGGACAAGCTGGTTCGCAAAGAAATGGTGGTGCGGGAAAAGTCGCAGACTGACCGGCGCCAGACAAATATCCTTGTCACCGAGAAGGGGCGCCGGGCAATTGCCGATGCACCGGATCCGCTGCAGCAGAGGTTTGTACGCAAGTTTGCAGCAATGGAGGACTGGGAGCAGGCGGCGCTGATTGCAGCACTTGAGCGCGTGGCATCCATGCTGGATGCAGAGGACATTGATGCGGCGCCGGTACTGGATACCGGCGAGTCGCTGACTGCTTCGTGACCCTGTTATTCCTGAAACTTCTGAACATCTGAAAGAATGTTTGCGTTTGGCGTAGGGCAGCCCGAGGGCCACCAAAGTCAGCTGATAAACTTCGCTTGAAATTATGTCGCTTACAGCTTGCTAGTCAGCTGAAAAGGCGCGCGTCACTCTTTCACGTTATCGAAAATCAAGGCCGGGCAACAGGAAGCGGCCAGGGTCAGGTCAAGGCCGCGTGGTTTTTGCTGTGAAGCAGCATGTGTCGCCAGAGCAGTCATTGAAGGTCAGTCCGAGAGGACAAATCAAATCTTTCCTTTCGTCGTAAGCGGGATCGACCATCGAAGAGCCGGACTTTCCTAATATTCACTGCGAGTGCTCGATCTCCATTGCGGATGCGAGCGGCTCTGGGAAAGCGGTCGTAGAACGAGCAACACACCAGTCAAATCCAGGATCAGCTTGTCTATGATCAGAAATCGGTTATCTGGTTCTGGAACCGCCTGCACACTATCCTGCCGGCAGCGGTGTGCGTTTTATGGCGATATAGGCGAACTTGTCGTTCCGGCCCGTCCGGATACGCTCCTGAACGAGATGGACCTGCCCCTGCTCAAAGAGGGCACGGGCCGCGGTTGCGGCCCTTCTATCGGCCAGGAGCCAATCGCGGGCATAGATCACCCTCACCCCGGGCTTGCTTTGGCCGATGGCCCGGATCAGCGCCTGCGCGGGGCAGGCGCTGCCGGTGACGTCAATAGTGGAGCCGGGCAGCATGGCCTTAGATCCGCGGCAGGGGAAAGACAGGCTGGAAGCCTGTGTCCATCAGGGTTTCTTCAAACGGGAACTCCGACAGAAGTTCGATGCCGGTCTCAGTCACCAGAACCTGCTGCTCCAGTTTGACGCCTTCGTGGCCGCCTTCTTCGCCGATATAGCTTTCGACGCAGATGGTCATGCCCGCCTCGATCACCCCGTCATAGCCCGCATCAGTGAAGTCGCCGCGGTGGTAGAGATAGGGGTATTCCCCGGTCATCCCGCAGCCGTGCGAGGACAGGTAGTAGCGGTTGGCAAAGTACTTGTCCGGGATATCCCAGGCCTGATCGGCGTAATCGCGGAAGGTCATTCCCGCCTTCAGGATGCCCATGTTGTGGTACACTTGCTCCAGCGCGGTCTGATACAGGGTCTTTTGCAGGCCGGTGGGTTTGCCCGGGCCCGCATGGAAGGTGCGGGAAAAGTCGCTGTAATACCCGTGGCAGCCCACCACATCGGTGTCCAGCGCAACCAGTTCGTTCTCGCCGATCAGGTGATGCGCGGTTTCCTGGAACCAGGGGTTGGTACGCTCGCCGGCCGACAGCAGCCGGGTTTCGCAATAGTCGCCGTTCTGTTCGATCACCGACTTGTGCAGCACCGACCACAGCTCATTCTCGGTCATGCCGGGGCGCAGGGCATCACGCAGTTTGCCGACGCCAACCTCGGTTGCACGCAAGGAGGCCCGGACGCATTTCATCTCCTCCTCCGACTTGATGGCGCGGGCCATTTCGACAGGCTCCTGAGCATCAACGATCTTGAACCCTGCCTCCTGCATGGCGATCGCTGCGCCGGCGTTCATCCGTTCCATTCCGACTGTTGTGCCGTTGCCTGTCAGGCTGGTAATCAGATTGCCAATCTCGCGTGCCCACTCCCGCTCGCGTTCCGCGATATGTGGCCCAGCGGCCACGAAGCTGGCGGTCTTTGCCGGGCGCACCTCGTCCACGGTTTCGTAGCCATCGGCCAGGTGCAGGCAGCCGGTGAACTCGAACAGGATCGAGCGGTCCGCGGTCAGCAGCAGATAGCGCGACGGCGCGTTGCGCATCGAGAAAATCTGCATGTTGCGGGTGCCGGTGGCATAGCGGATGTTGATCGGGTCCGACAGGATCACCGCGCCGATGCCGCGTTTGGCCATCTCGGCGCGTACCCGGCCCAGACGGTAGAGACGCACCGCCTTCAGATCGATGCCTTCGCTTTCCGGGGAACGGTCCAAAAGGGCAATGCCCGATAGATCGCTGCGTTCGGCGTGCCAGTCAAAATTTGCCATGAGAGTCTCCATTGGCCGATTGTCCGGTTCAGGATAGAAACTCATGCTCTCCTGTGTAAAATTCCTAATAATCGTGAATTTTCCAAACTTTTGGTCATGAAAAGATACCGCAGATCCCTGCCTCCCCTCGATGGCCTCATCTTTTTCGAAGCTGCGGCGCGTCATCACAGCTTTTCCGCTGCGGCGGAGGAGTTGCTGGTCACCCAGACTGCAGTCAGCAAGCGCATCCGGCAGCTCGAAGATCACCTGGGTGTCGCCTTGTTTTCGCGTTCGGGCCGGGTAATCGAGCTGACTGACGAAGGCCGCAAGCTGGCTGAGCAGAGCGCTATCCTGCTCGACTTTACCGAGGCAGCCTTGGCCAGCGTTGCCTCACGTCCCGATGCCCCGGTGCGCATCGCCGCCAACAGCGCGGTGTCGCTATTCTGGCTTTCGCAGCGGCTGAAAGGCTTTGGCCTGTCCGATCAGGCCTGCCCGGTCGAGCTGGTTTCCTCCGATCTGCCCGCTGCCCTACTAGATGATGCGAATGACATCGCCATTCTGCATGGATCCGGGGAATGGCGGGGCCGGGTAGCAATCCCGCTGCTGCCCGACATCTTGGTGCCGGTGATCTCTCCCCGGCTGGCGGATCAGGCGGATATTAGCTCCGGGCAATTGCTCATGCTCATCGCGTCTGACAAACGCCCGCCTTTGTTGAATTTCCCGAGGGTAACGCCGGATTGGACCAACTGGGACAATTGGGGCAACGCCCGCGAAGTGAAGGATTGGCCGCAAACCCTATGCGGGACCTACGCCCGGTCCATCGGCGCGGCCCTGGAAGGTGATGGTATTGCGCTGGCCAGCCCGCATATTCTGTCGGCTGAGCTGGCCAGCGGGCAATTGCTGCAGCTTGCCCCCGTGGCGCAGTCCAGCCAGCACGCGTATTTCCTGACATATTCGGATGCACGGCACCTGCGCCCGGATGCCAAGCGGCTTGTGGACTATCTAGAAGGAAATGCCGGTTGAACTGCCGCGACCTCCTTCACGGCGGGTGTGCCTTGGAAAAAAGTGATGGGGCCGGTTTCCCGGCTCCACCTTGCTTCTGAGGTGAACAGCTCACCTTCGCAATGTTTCTAAGAAGGCCGGAGTCAGAAAAAACCCAGTTTGTTGGGGTTGTAGCTGACCAGCATGTTCTTGGTTTGCTGGTAGTGGTCCAGCATCATTTTGTGGGTTTCACGCCCGATCCCGGACTGCTTGTAGCCGCCGAAAGCTGCGTGTGCCGGATAGGCATGGTAGTTATTCACCCAGACACGCCCTGCTTCGATATTGCGGCCAAAGCGATAGGCGCGGGTGCCGTCGCGGGTCCAGACGCCGGCGCCGAGGCCGTACATCGTGTCATTGGCAATGGCGAGTGCTTCCTCCTCGTCCTTGAAGGTGGTGACAGATACGACCGGACCGAAGATTTCCTCCTGGAAGACCCGCATCTTGTTATGGCCCTTCAGAATGGTCGGCTGCACGTAAAACCCGTCGGACAGGTCGCCGTTGAAGCGCGCGGCTCCGCCGCCGGTCAGCACCTCGGCGCCTTCTTCGACGCCGATGGTCAGGTAGGACAGGATCTTGTCCTGCTGCTCCTGGCTGGCCTGGGCACCTACCATAGTCGCCATGTCGCGCGGATCGCCCTGTTTGATGGCCTTCACCCGCGCGATGCAGCGTTCGATGAACTCCTCGTAGATGTCTTCCTGGATCAGCGCGCGGGACGGGCATGTGCAGACTTCACCCTGATTGAAGGCAAAGAGGACGAAGCCTTCGACCGCCTTGTCGAGGAAGGCGTCGTCTTGGGCCATCACGTCAGAGAAAAAGATATTGGGGGATTTGCCGCCCAGTTCCAACGTCACCGGGATCAGGTTTTCGGTCGCGGCTTGCATGATGATGCGGCCGGTTTCAGTCGAGCCTGTAAAGGCGATCTTGGCGATGCGCGGCGACTTGGCGAGCGGTCCGCCCACTTCCGGCCCCATGCCATTGACGATGTTGAGCACACCTGCGGGCAGCAGATCGGCGATGACCTCAACCAGTACCATGATTGCAGCCGGGGTCTGTTCGGCGGGTTTCAGCACGATGCAGTTGCCCGCAGCCAGCGCGGGGGCCAGCTTCCAGGCTGCCATCAGAACTGAAAAGTTCCAAGGGATGATCTGGCCGACAACGCCAAGCGGTTCGTGAAAGTGATAGGCGACCGTGTCATGGTCGATCTCGGACATCGAGCCTTCCTGGCCGCGCAGCACGCCGGCGAAATAGCGGAAGTGGTCAACCGACAGCGGAATGTCCGCGGCGGTGGTTTCCCGGATCGGCTTGCCGTTGTCCCAAGTTTCCGCCGTGGCGATCAGCTCCAGATTTTCCTCGATCCGGTCAGCGATTTTCAGCAGCAGGTTGGAGCGCTCGGCGGCAGAGGTCCTGGCCCAGGCGTCCTTGGCGGCGTGGGCCGCCTCCAGTGCCCGCTCCACGTCCTCAGCGGTGGAGCGGGCCACCTCGCAGACCCTGGCGCCGGTGATCGGGGTGATGTTGTCGAAATACTGCCCCTTGACCGGAGCCGTGAATTTGCCGCCGATGAAATTGTCGTAGCGGGTCTTGAACGGAGAGACGTGCTCGCCCGTGATCTGGGTCTGTTCGTTCATGGTATCCTCCTCTGGTCCCGGTCCTCCGCCGGGAATGCCAGAGAAGATGCTGGCGTGTTTTCGCGCTGTCAGCCGAGCCGGACCGGTCCCTTGCCGCAACCTGTCTCAGAAGTGAGACAGGTCAGGTCTGGTTTCCGCCGATCCCGAGCCGCTTCATGCGCCGGTACAGGGTTGCCCGCCCGATCCCGAGGTTGCGCGCGGCCTCGGAGACGTTGCCGTTTGCCCGCGAGAGCGCCCGGTTCACCGCTGCCCGCTCCGCCTTTTCGAAGCCGGTCGGGCCGTCTTCCCGCCCGAAAAGGTCCGACGCAGGAAGCGACGTTATCGGACCTGTCTGGTTCAGTCCGAAGGCCTTGCGGGCACCTCGCGTTGCACCAAGCACAAGGTCATCCTGATCCACCGCCAGCAGCATCGACGCCTCGCTGTCATCGGTATTGGCCACGATAATCCGCGCGCGGGGAAAGGCGGCGCGAAAGTTGTCCGTCTCGATCTGCCGGGCGGTCTGGGCCACCATCGCGGCGATGAGCTGGTTAAACGCTTCGGTCTGATCGGCACGGGCGGAAGAGACGTCGAGGGCGCCGATCAGTTCGCCTTCTGGTCCGAAGATCGGCGCGTCCATGCAGCTCATGCCGGTGTTGCGGGCGTGGAAATGCTCATCGCGGTGAATGATTACCCGGCGGCCCTCGGCGATGCAGGTGCCAATCCCGTTGGTGCCTTCCGAGGCTTCCGACCAGTCTGATCCCGGCGCCAGCCCCCAGGCCTCGAAGGTGGAAACATCGCTCTTGGATGTCCGCAGGTCCAGCACCACGCCCTCCGCATCTGTCAGCAGCACCCCGCAGCCGGAACTGCCGACCAGCTGGAACAACGCGTCAAGTTTAGGGGCGGCCACCAGCATCATCGCCTCGGATTGCCCGCGCCGTTCCGCAAGTGCCTGCTCAGTGATGCGCTGAACACCTCTCTTTTGCCCGGGGTCCAGCCCGTGGTGGTCGAGCGATCGCCGCCATGACGCTGCCAAACGAGACCGCGCGGCAGCGCCTGGATGGCTCGTGACCTCCACCACGCGTTCGACGTGCCGTGAATCTGAACCCAAAACGAAGTTCCTCCCAGCATCAACACTCGCAGGTTTTTTGCATTCTGCAAAGAACGCCCTAGTCTCTGGGCTGAAGGGCAAGGCAACTCTGCACTCATGCCGGGATACTTACGCTACCCGGATGTTGAACAGAGGTATGAGGCTGGAGGAGGTCTCCCACCTTCTCGGACACGCCACTGTGACCCAGACTCAGAAGTACGCCAAGTTCGCCAAAAGGGATGTAGCGGACAGGGCGAGGGAGATCATGAATGGCCGCTGAAATCTCTGTGGCCTCAAATTCGGCCCCTGTATGGACCTACTATACACGCCCCAACGCCAAAGAAGCTACTTGCTAGCTGATTTCAAAGGAGAAAATGGCGATCCCTGAAGGACTCGAACCCTCAACCTGCTGATTAGAAGTCAGCTGCTGTTTAGCAGCATAGAAACCAGTGAAGCTCCATTTATCTGAATAAAATAAAAGATTTTGTGCACCCCTTTGCACATGTACAAACACCAGATACCATAGTGGCGCCATGATTTTGTAACCCTGTTGTAACCCGCAATGCCGAAACTGGAACAGACCAACATCACAGATTCTATCGCCCGCTCTGCCAAGCCGCGGGACAAGAGATACGACATCTTTGATGCGCGTCTGCGGGGGATGGGGCTTCGGGTCGCGCCATCTGGAACCAAAAGCTGGATCGTGATGCGGCGCGCTAACGGGCGGATGGTGCGGAAGACAATCGGCCGGTACCCGGAACTGTCTCTGGCCGATGCCAGGATTGCCGCAGCGCAGGTCTTGGCGGAACTGGCCCGAGGTGAGGTGTCTGAGCGAAGAGACACGCTGACTGCTGGTGCAGCCGTAGCGGAATGGCTCCAGAAAGATCAATCAAACAACCGCACAGTTCGGCAAGTCCGGAATGCATTTGAGCTGTATGTCCTGCCAGCATTTGCCAACAGAAAGCTGAAGGACATAACCAAGGGCGAGATTCTGCACATCATCGACGCGATTGTTGATCGCGGCGCAGGGGTACAGGCAAACCGCGTTCTGTCATTTCTGCGGCGGTTCTTTAACTGGTGCATCGAGCGTGACTACCTTGCGTCCAACCCGACGGCGGGAATTTCAAAGCCCCATGCGGAAAGGCCGCGTGAGCGGGTGCTGTCGCCCTCTGAGCTTTCCGCAATTAAAATGACCTCTGACAGCATCGGGTACCCCTTTGGCTATCTGCTGCAATTGCTGCTCCTGACCGGCCAGAGGCGTGACGAAGTTGCTGAGGCCACATGGAGTGAAATCAATCTGGAAGAACGCCAATGGACGATCCCCGGTAGCCGCGCGAAAAACGGCCGACCGCATGTTGTTCACCTGTCCGCTCAAGCAGTAACGGTTCTGACAGCGATACCCCGGGTCGATGGTCAGGACTTGCTGTTCAGCACAAACGGGAAACGCCCTGTCAGCGGGTTTTCTGCCGCAAAGAAGCGGATTGACCGGTTAAGCGGCGTGACTGGCTGGACACTTCACGATCTGAGGCGGTCCTTTGCAACGCACGCAACTGAAAAACTCGGTATCAGCCCTGTTGTGGTGGATAAGATCCTCAATCACCAATCTGGTGCAGTGAAGGGTGTTGCGGCAGTATATCAGAGGGGCGCCTACCTAGATCAGCGGCGCGAAGCTATCGATACCTGGGCGAGTTGGGTCACTGAAGAAGATGAAAGGCACCGAATAATCAGCAGCAACGGAGTATCTGATGACGCCCACGAGCAGCAAACGGCAGCCGAATAAAGGCAAGCCCAACCGGGCAGGAAAATACCTACTTGGTGCTGTACGTTACTTACTGACTCACCCAGATGTCAGTAAAGACGAGGTAATTGAAATTTGCCGCCGAGCCCGCGAGCTTGCGTCACAAGACCTAAAAGACTCTCAGACTGAAGATGAAAAGCGGAGCGGACACGCCGTAATCCAAGCTGCAGAAGCATTGGAAAAACGCGAAAACGGTTTCGATCCTGCGGCTTTCCAGGATGTCTTTGACGGTTTTGTGGAAGCCGTCCACGGCGGGCCACGTAACGTGAATTTGGGCGGGAGGCGCATAACTGGTAAGTTGAGCGCCAAAGAGTGCTTTCTGCGGGCCGCAGCAGTTGTGCTTTGGGGTAAGTTTCGTGAAGAGCGAGACAGCCTTGCCGCTGAAGCACGGCAAATCCTCGGGATAACAAGTAAGGAAAAGCTTCGGAGGATTGTGGACAACCATGATCAGCGCCACAAAGACGATAAAAGACCCAGCCCCCTGTCTGAGCATATTTCCAGTGTGGAAGAACTTGTCGAAGCGGGCTGGCATAAATTATCTGATTTTGCCTGACGAGGCCTAGGATTCAGCAACCCGGCTCGAAGTCAGGTCAAAGACTGAACGGAAGTGCTAGGTGACGGCTTCAGACCTGGATAGGAAACAGCATGAAGCTGAGCAGATGCTCAGGTACAGTAACCACCGATGTTGGCGTTCATCTTGAAAAGGCACGTCAAAACACGGTCGAAACTCCCCAGGCGCCTTGAGCAATACAATCAGGTTCTGCTGTAGCTTTTTCTTCGGCAAGTCGGGCCTGAGCCGTCATAAGCCAGTGAGCGCATCTAGTTTTCAGTTGCCCCGTCATTACGCAGAAGCCGCCAGCTCTCCACACCAAGGCCTTCAGCAACACGGTACAAGTTGTCGATAGAAATATTCTGCTCAGAACGTTCGACCGCGCTCAGATAAGTTCGGTTCAGCCCGGCTTCTGCAGCTAGCCTTTCCTGAGACCAGCCGCGCTCAGCCCGAAGCAGGCGCATGTTCCGCGCGACAATCTCTCTGAGTGGACTTTTTGGTGTTCTCTTCACACTCAATGCTATTGCGCACTGATGGTTTTAGCTCTACCTGTTTTAAGAGACATTCGGGATCGGGAAGACTAGACAGCCCCGTTGACGTGATGGTGCGGTGAAGCCGACAGCTTAGAATAACGGGCAGGCGGTGAACCGCACTAAAGAGAAGCACACCCAGGGCAATCAGCGAATATTTGCTCTCCTCTTCCTGACGTTACCGGGAGGATAACTAATGCTGCGGAAAATTTGGCTTCTGTCTGCCTTGGCCCTTTCAGGATGCGTAGATCCTGTACCCAGCTTAAACAATGACCAGGTGTGTGCTTACGCCCGCATATTAGATGAATGCACCTGGGAGGGCTGCTACTATCAGAGCATTGGATTGTGGGCCAATAGAGCCTATGGCGTAAAAGCTGTGAGAAGGCAGATTGCTTCCCGCGGACTGGACTGTTCGCCAGCCTACCGTATGCCTAAATCTAAATTTGTTAATAGCTCTATAGCTTTGCTGGGTGAAATTCCTCAAGCATATGTTGATGGGCCGGAGACCAGCGCAGCCAAATCCAGAGCACGCGTTCAAGCCCAGCTTAGAGCCGCGCTGGCGATCTACCATGCGCAGAACTCAAGCTCGTCAAATTCTCAATGCATTTTGGAGCAGACAGTACCTTCCGGACTGCAAAACATTTGTGTCTACGATTGCAATGGCAGCACACAGACCCGCATCATCCCCTCGGCAGCAATTTGCCCTTTGAGTTAAGATAGTGCGTCACCCAGCACATACCTGCAGTTGCTCAGAATCTCCGCCGCTCCGCATTAAGCACCAGACCCAAGGTCTCCCCCAAGATGGAGGCAATCGGGGGCTCAGACCATCATCAGTGTCTTCTGCCACCTCGGATGCCTTCGGGGGAGGGGCGCCGCCCATTGAGTAATTTCTGCCGCAGCTCAGAGCACTGAGACCCAACCCGGCAGAATTCATTTCGCTCCGCCATCAATCCCGCCGAAAAAACTGCTGGAACACAATAGGTTCCGGAGATTTCCAGGTTTCCTACACGCCCCCCATACCGTGTAGGAGCCGATTGGTTCCATCTTGGTGAAACCAAAGCCAACATAGAGGAACACAGGCATGAACCGCATTCTGACACGCGCTCAGCTCAAAAAAATTGTACCGTACAGCGCTACCCATCTTGCCCGCCTTGAGCGGGCGGGCAAGTTTCCGAAGCGTATTAAACTCAGCCCCAGCAGGGTTGGATGGCTGGCATCAGAGGTTGATCAATGGATCATTGACCGGGCCGAGGCGCGGAACAATGGCTAACGCATCCCCGAACCACTCTTTTTATGCCGCCAATCCTCCGGGATCGCTGCTGATGGACGCCCAATCCCTGACACACAATCTCGGCGGCTGCTGGCGAAACGGGCACGGCCAAGCGCCTTGCCCAGTCTGCCAACCCGAGCGCCGACGCGATCAGAACGCGCTTTCTATTTCCATCGGCACCGGCAGGCTGCTGCTGCATTGCTTCAAGTCCCGCTGCAACATCGCCGACATTTCTGAGGCGGCCAACACACCGCTTGCGGCGGTGCAGGTTGACCCGGCAGCCCGGCAGGAACACGTGCGCAAGCAGGCCGAATACCAAGCGGCCAAGCTGGAAATGGCCCGCAGCCTGTGGGATGCTGCAAATCCGATAGCCGGAACCAAAGCCGAGGCATATCTGCGCCAGCGCAGAATAACGATACCGCTGCCCGCGTCCCTTCGCTTTGTTCCGGACCTGCATCATGGCCCAACGGAGTCTTTGTGCTGTGCAATGGTAGCCGATGTGCGGCTTACGGGAGGCGTTCACAGAACGTTTTTCACCAAGCAGGGGAAGCGGGTCAGTAAATCCGCCAAGATGATGCTGGGGCCGTGCAAGGGCGGCGCTGTGCGCCTGTCCGAGAGCGATGGCCCGCTTGTGGTGTGCGAGGGCATCGAAACCGGCCTGAGCCTTCTGAGCGGGCTGCTCAGACGTCCTGTGACCGTATGGGCCGCACTGTCCACCTCCGGCATGAAGGCGTTGCATCTGCCGGACAATCCCGGCGAACTGCTGATTGCCACCGACAGCGACGACGCCGGAGCGGGCACAGTCGCCGGGAATATTCTCGCACATTCCGCATATACGCTCGGCTGGAATGTGTGGCTGATGCCAGCACCAGACGGTATGGACTGGAACGACGCACTGCAGAGCGGGGTGTCGGTATGAAGGACATGAATCCCGCCATCGTCCCTTTCAAACCCGGAGATCACTGGGCAACCCCAGATTTGTCTCTATGCGACCCGGATCGTCCACCGCCGCCGAAAATGTCGCAGAATGAGCTGACAACCCTGTTCGGCCCTTGGGCAAACTGGTTGCTGGTTGCTGCCGAGGTTAAGAACGCGCCAATAGATTATGTCGCCCTTGCTCTTTTGACATCAGCCAGCGCGGTCATCGGCAACTCCCGGTGGGCTGTTCCGTGGCCAGGGTGGAAAGAGCCCCCCACTCTCTGGGGCATGCTGGTCGGTGATCCGAGTTCCATGAAAAGCCCAGCGCAGGACGCAGTCCTTGATCCGATCAAGACCATTGATGATGCGCTTGCCGAAAGCTACCGCGAAGAACGGCAAGAATGGGAAAGCGAAGATGAGGTTGCCCGCCTGGTTCTTGCGAAATGGAAGGCGGATGCAAAATCGGCGCTGGCTGAAGACGGGGTGCCGCCCTCCAAACCTGCTGAGGCCGACGCAGGCCCGCCTCCGACCCGCAGACGTATTCGCATTACGGATGTGACAACGGAAAAAGTTGCGGAGTTGCTGGCGGCAACGTGGCGCGGCCTGCTGCTATCGCGGGATGAACTCGCGGGCTGGCTCAGCTCCATGGACCGGTACAGCGGTGGAGGGGATCGTCCCTTCTGGCTCGAAGCCCATGGCGGACGCATCTATACCGTGGACCGCAAATCCAGCCCGGAGCCCATTTGCATTGACCATCTATCGGTCAGCATCCTGGGGGGAACGCAGCCCGACAAGCTGTCTTCCCTGCTGGTTAAATGTGATGATGACGGCTTGCTGGCCCGCTTTCTAGTGGCCTTCCCCGATCCGGTACCATTGCTGCTTCCAACGCGCACTCTGGATGAGCAGCGGCTTGTCGAGGCGTTTCAGCGCCTACGCGGGCTGTCTCCGGCCACAACACAGGACGGGAAGAAGCGACCCTTCTATGTGCACTTGAATGAGGCCGCCCGGAAAGCGCTGCAGGATTTCCGAGTTCAATGCCGTGAGTGGGAGGGGGAGACAACTGGCCTGATGAAGAGCCACATCGGCAAAATGCCAGGCCTGGTGGTTAGGGTAGCCAATGTGCTGGCCCATCTCGATTGGTGTGCTTCCCCGGCAGGTGATCCGGTGACGGAGATCACCGCCGCACATATCGGCCGCGCATGTCATTACGTTGGAGAACATCTTCGCCTTCATGCGTTGAGAGCCTACGGGGCAGCCCCCCCAAGCCCTGAGGTAAAACTGGCTCGCAGGCTGGGAGAGATGATCCGGCGGGAGCACCTGACTGAAGTCAACCTTCGGGAACTTCAGCGCCGCGAACTAGCCGGGCGGCCGAACGCCAAGCAGCTGCGGGCAGCCCTGGACGTGTTGGTCGAGGCCGACTGGCTGGAACCGATCCCGAGCCAGGGGGTCGGCCGACCGAAGAACTCCTACGCTGTGAACCCCAAACTGGGGGACCTGAAATGAGCCGCTGGCTGGCGCTTGCCGAACCCGATGGTCAAAGTCAGGACCAAAACCCGACAACCAGCCAAAACCGGACAAAAACAGGCCATGAGGATAACGGCGACACCAACTCGCAGCCAAAGAGTGCGTTTCGTCCGGTTTTGTCAGGGTGTCAGGTAGAGGTAACAAAACCGGCTGAGGTGGGCCAAACCGAGGCCCGTGCAGAGCCAACGTCTCAGGCATATGGGAATGAGTCCACGTTTCCCTATGGGAAATCTCATGGCGGAGGGATAATGGCCTGGTCAGGCAAGGTTGTCAGCTTGGAAGAGTGGCGCAACCTTAGTGAATGGGACAGGCACGGCTCAATCGGCAAGATGTGGAACGGGATTGCCCGGGCGTGGGAGGACGCGGACTGACCCACTAAGGAAAACTTGCGCCCCGGAACGTCTGATACGGAACCAGCATGAATTGAATCAGCAGTTAGAATGACATGGCCAGCGGACAAGGCACGGAAAGTGAACTACCCACTTGCGACCGAACATATCAGCCTGAGCCCGGCGAGGCCTTGTAAGATCTTGCCTCCAGGTCCGTGATGAATGCATGATTATTGTTCTATCTGGATGTTGCTGATCAGGCATTAGCGGCTTCAGCCGTGGCGGGCAGTTGGCCGTCAGGCAGCCCGAAGCTCAGGCTTCCCAAGTCCATCCGGGCCGGGCTTCTTCAGGCGTTGAAGAGCAACAATACCGGGCGCCAGTTGATTTTCGCCCGATCTTCGACCCCACCCCGGGGGCACCCCCGCCTTGCAAGGCCATAGCGCAAAGGCCCTACCTGGCATGCCAGGCGAACGGCTAGTCATTCCGAATGTGCATAAATTTCCTTCCCGGATCAGCAGGGCCTCAGCAGGTTCTGAAACATACGCACCCCTATTTGTAACGACCTGCAATCATAAACGGTTCGGCTTGCACTCATCGTGATTTTCGGCCCGAATTAATTGCGATTATAGAGGCGGACAAACTCACTTTAATTGCGAATGAACCAAGATTGTTTGCAACCAGCCTGCAATCATCGGACTGAACCTGGATTGCATGCGAGTGGGCTTAGTGCAGCATGGAGCACCGTCCACAACACTGCTTGAACTTCTTGCCGGAGCCACAGGGACAGGGTTCGTTTCGACCGACCTTTCCACCTTGATGCGTGAATGTCCCGGCAGGCGTGGTGGATAGATTGCGCTGTTTCAGTAAATACCTGTGCATCCGCATGACGCCAGCGGCCGCGCCGATAACCAACTCCTCGCGTTGCTCATCTGATATGGGCTCGTCGTATGGGCGCATCAACAGGCGCAAATCCGCCGGGGCAACCGTCTGGAAAACCCCGGTTTGCAAGATGCTCAAAGCTGCAACTGCGCAGATTTCGGGAGGCTCTGCGCCGGAACTATTGGGGGCTAGGCGGCGGCATTGAATAGATATTCTACCGAGAGGGCTTGCGTAGCCAGCCCTCTCTCGGGTAGCGTGCGGCAAAGTGAACTAAACTGCCAGTAGCGCATCGCGCCATATCCCCCTTCCTTGCCTCGGCCGATTCTCGAACGATTGGCCGTGAGGCAATTTTGTCATCATCACAAGCCTGTTTTGCTGGGTTATTGAGTAGAGGGTGAGGTATTTGCCACGCGGCAGCGCATTTATTGAAATGGAGAAGTTAGATTGAAGTCCCCAAGCTTTCTCGAGCGTATTTCGACTAAATTCCCAAGTAAGGCGAAAATCATTTTTTATTTTTTTGTACTTCTCTTGCCGTTCGGAACTGTAGGTGCTTCAGAAAAAAAATTATCTTTTGCCGAGGAGTTAGGGCGGCCCGTTACGTTTACCTATTTTCATCCAGTGCCTGGGTTGCAGAAAAAATTGAGACAGATAGACGTAGATGGGGAGATTGCAGTCGAAACAGACTGGCATCCCTTTAGTGACGGTGACGTGTGGGTGTTCTTCCTGCTTGATGAAGCAGAAATAGAAATAATGCCAATAGAAGTTATTCGGTTCCTAAAAAATGAAGGGCGTTTACCAAGGAAACCTTTCTCCAGGCTTGAGGTTACCTATCCAGATGGAAGTAAAAAACTCCTTTTGATTGTGATGATGAAGCCGTTCCTGAAACAGGGTCTGGAAACTTATCGCTGCAAGATTGCATTCACAATCAAGTGGGCCGTTTCCGCGTCCCCCGAAGAGTTGGATGAAGACGTCCCAATGGAATGTCCTTGATGCGGCATTAAGACAATTTTGTTCAATTGCAATAGAGAATATTGGATCTCTCATGTCTGGATTTCGAACAACTGATAATGGCTTCGTTGCTTCACGTGACTTTGGCTTAAATTTTGGGAGGTATGACTCCGAGGGTAGTGTCGCGGTGGGGTACAACGCATTTACTGGTGACTATACCTTTTCTTTTAGCTCTACGTCCGATGTTTCATCAAAAAAATCAAATAAACATGGTGGGCTGTGGGGGCCAGACTTTGACCTTTCGAGGCAAGCGAAAACAACTATTGAGGTGACTATTAATTTTGATACCGGTGTTGCAGTTGAAACTTCTTACGGAACGCAAGTATCATTTGAGAGCGGTGCATTCACGGGGGTCCTGGGCATCAGAGGAACCGTAACTTCATCCGGGCTTGTCGAGGAAGATGGAACGGTAATTGGCAGCCTTGAAACGTCGCTGGAAGCTCATTGGTCGGCAGATGTTTCGGTGCCGCACGACCCAGATTTTTCCGATTTGGGCTTGGCTGGCTTCACCTCTGGTTTTACTACCAGTGGAAGTATTAGCTTGGGGTGAGAGTGTCCGGTCTTCTGTGTATGACTGATCCGGTCCATGCTTCACCGAAAGGAAGCATGAATGAGCATCTCGAAAGAAATCCTGGACGAATTGCTGAAGGGCGTGGAGCGCCCTGAAGACCTGCT
>NZ_JBFCVS010000026.1:0-40904 GCF_040704725.1 Leisingera sp. JC11 | reverse complement strand
GGCGGGGTGACGGCGGTGGCGCTGGGGCTGGAGAGGGGCGAGCCGGACCAGATGAAACATCCGCCGCGCAAAAAGGACACGCCGATCGTGGGGCGGGGCGGGCTGCTGACCATTCTGGCGCTGGGGCTTTATACCGGGCTCGCCAGCCTGTGGCTGTTCCTGCACCTGCTGGACGGCAACGAGGATCTGGCCCGCACCGCCGCCTTTACCGCCATGGTGGTCTTTGAAAAGGCCAGCGTGTTTGCCTTCCGTTCGCTGCATCTGCCGTGCTGGCGGATCGGGTTCTTCAGCAATCCGCTGCTGCTGGCGGCGCTGGCGGTGACCATCGGCGCGCAGGTGGCGGCGGTGTACTGGCCGCCGCTGCAGGTGCTGCTGCACACGGTGCCGCTGCAATGGGAACAGTGGGGGCTGATTTGCCTGCTGGTGCTGCCGGTCCTCCTGGTGCCGGAGGCGCTGAAAACCCTGCGCTACCTTGCTGCCCGCAGCCGGCAGGGGCGGGCGGCCGTGGCGGCTTGACCTCCCTCAAGGCGGGGGTTGCCGGGCTGGGCCATCCTGCGGGCATGAAGGGCGATCACGGGCACAGCAAGGAGGAAATCGCAGAGCGCCTGGCTGGCAGCAATGGCACCGGGCGGCTGCGGGACGCGGTTTACGGCGGCATCGACGGCGCGGTGACCACTTTTGCGATTGCCGCGGGCGTCGAGGGCGCCGGGTTTTCCTCTGCTGTGATCATCGCCCTGGGCATTGCCAATGTGCTGGCGGACGGATTTTCGATGGCGGCGGCCAACTACCTGGGCACCAAGGCGGATCTGGACGACCGCCGGCGCCTGTACAGGGTGGAGCAGCGCCATATCCGCCAGTATCCGGAGGGCGAGCGTGAGGAGCTGCGCCAGATCTTCCAGGAGCTGGGGCTGAGCGGCGAGGTGCTGGAAGGGGCGGTGCGGTCCGTTGCTGCCAAGCCGGAGAAATGGGTGTCGCTGATGCTAACCAGCGAATACGGGCTGGCGCCGGTCGAGCCCAATCCGGTTGCGGCCGCGGTCACCACCTTCGCCGCCTTCCTGGCGGCGGGCATTGTGCCGCTGCTGCCGTTCATGCTGGGGCTGCCGGATCCGTTTCTGACGGCGGCGCTGGCCACCGGGGCGGTGTTCTTCGGCATCGGCGCCAGCAAGAGCATCTGGTCGCTGGCGCCCTGGTGGAAATCCGGACTAGAGACTTTGCTGATCGGCTCCTGCGCCGCTGCCGTGGCCTATCTGGCCGGCAGCCTGTTCCGGGTTTGAGCCGGATCAAGGGGGCCGGGTCCGTTTGGCCCTAAGCTGGAGGGCGGAGGGGAGCCCATGTTTTCAAACGCCATCAAGATCGCCACCCTGCAGGGGTTTGACATCCGGATCGACCCGAGCTGGGGCCTGATCGCCGCGCTGATCACCTGGAGCCTGTCGACGCAGTTTTTCCCGATGGTCTATCCCGGTGCCAGCGGCAGCGTTTACTTCACCCTGGCGCTTCTGGCGATGCTGGGCTTTTTTGCCTCGTTGATCCTGCATGAGATGTCCCATTCGGTGGTGGCCCGCCGCTACGGGGTCGAGATCAAGGGAATCACGCTGTTCATCTTCGGCGGGGTGGCGGAGCTGGGATCGGAGCCGAAGACCGCCGCCAGCGAGTTCTGGATTGCGATTGCGGGCCCGCTGATGAGCTTTGCGCTGGCCTTCGGCTTCTGGCTGCTGGCGCAGGCGGGCGGGCTGCTGGCGCCGGAGATGGCGCTGAACCATGTGTTCGGCTATCTGGCGCTGATCAACCTGGTGCTGGCGGTGTTCAACCTGGCACCGGCCTTTCCGCTGGATGGCGGGCGGATTTTCAGGGCCTACCTGTGGAGCCGCAGCCGCGATCTGCTGCAGGCGACTGCCACCGCCACCAGGATCAGCAGCTACCTGGCCTATGCGCTGATCATCTTCGGCCTCATCGGCCTGTTTTCCGGCAATCCGGTTGCCTCCCTTTGGCAGGTGCTGATCGGGGTGTTTGTTCTGACGGCGGCTAAGGGCACCTATGCCCAACAGCTGCAGGCGGCGGCGTTCAAGGGCAAGACCGTTGCCGCCATGATGACCCGCGACACGGTCACGGTGGCGCCGGACATCAGCCTGCAGCAGCTGGCGGACGGGGTGATGCTGGCGGAACGCAAGAGCTTTGTGCCGGTGGTGCTGGGCGATGTGCTGCTGGGCTATGCCGACACCGCGCTTCTGTCGCAAACCCGGCGCGAGGACTGGGCTGCAACGCATGCCGGCGATGTTTATGTGCCGGCGGACAAAGACAACACGGTTGGCCCGGAGATGCCGGCCGCGGAGCTGATGGCGAAGATCTCCGCCTCCGGGCGGCGCAAGTTCCTAGTGGCGGAGGGGCGCCAGCTGCTGGGGGTGGTCACTTTGGCCGACCTGACGGGCTATCTGGCGGTGCTGCAGGAAATCCGGCTGCCGGGCCGCAAGGCGGAGTGATGCCTGCGCGTCAGCGGCTGTGCCCTGGCGGCTGCTGCGCCTGTTCCGGGCTTTGCCGCCGGGCGGTACCGCCCAGAAAGGCAAACCAGTAGGCCAGGGCGACGCCGCCTGCGCCGCCGGCGATGTTGCCGAGGGTGACCCAGAACAGGTTGGCGGCTGCCGCGGCAAACGGGATGTCCGCGCCTGCACCCCAGGCCTGCGGGAAGAAATACATGTTGGCGATGGAGTGCTCGAGCCCCAGCAGCACGAAGGCGGTGATCGGCCAGAGGATGGCCAGAACCTTGCCAGCCGCCGTGCGGGCAGCGAAGGACAGCCAGACGGCGAGGCAGACCAGGGCGTTGCACAGGGCGCCGCGCGCAAAGGCCTCAAGCGGTGCCAGTTCTGCCTTGGCCCCGGCAATGCCTGCCGCGGTGTCGCCCATCGGACCGTCCAGCAGCCCGGTGAGGGCGAAGGCGGCGGCCAGCCCGGCGGCGCCTGCCAGATTGCCGGCATAGACGATGCCCCAGCTGCGCAGCAGCAGGCGCAGCGGGATCTTGCGGTCCACTGCGGCGATCACCATCAGCACGTTGCCGGTGAACAGTTCAGCGCCGGCAATCACAACCAGGATCAGGCCGAGCGAGAACACCGCGCCGCCCAGCACCCGGACCGGTCCCGTAATGGGGCCGGCGCCCGTGAGGGTCATGGTATAGGCCGCCGCCCCGAAACCAATGAAAGCGCCCGCCAGCATCGCCAGCACGAACATCTGCGGCAGCGGCAGCCGGGCCTTGGCGGTTCCGGCGGTTTCCACCAGCGCTGCGATTTCGGCGGGTTTGTAGGCGTCAAAGGGGGCCTGGCTGGTCATAATCCGGCTCCTGAATCTATGGGCGCAAGGGGTCAGTGGGCAAAGAGGACCGGCAGCTCTTTCTGTTCGATCATCGTGCGGGTGGTGCCGCCAAAGACCGCTTCTCGCAGGCGGGAATGGCCATAGGCGCCCATCACCACCAGACCGGCCCCGGCCTCGCGGGCGCGCTGCTGGATGCCGTGGCCGACGTCCTGGCCGCCGCCGGGGAATTGCGACACGGTCACAGTGCAGCCGTGGTGGCTGAGCCAAGCGGCAACATCGGTGCCCGGGTCCTCGCCGTCGCGCTGATCGGAGACGCTGGATTCAAAACAGCCGATCACCACCTCCTGCGCGTGGCGCAGATAGGGCAGCGCGGCATGGGCGGCGCGGGAGGCCGCAAGGCTGCTGTCCCAGGCCAGGAAGATACGGCTGTAGCTGGCGAAAGGCGCGCCGTTCACGATCACCGGAACCGGCGACTGGAACAGCAGGCCGTGCAATGCTTCGCGGAAGACGTCCTCGTGGTCCCTGAGGCCATCGGCAAACTGCGCGATATCGCAGGACTTGGCCCGTTGGGCACAGAGCAGCCGGATGTCCGCGCCGGCGCAGACCGCATATTGCACATCGCCTGAGCAGCCGTTGGGGGTGAGGAGATCGTTCACTTCGCCAGCGCGGGTTTCTGCCGCCTGCCGGGCGTCCCGCAGATGATCCACCCAGTCCGCAGGCATCGCAGCCGCGCCGAAGCCCGTCGCACTGTAAACGAAGTAGGGCCTGGCGGGCAGGTTATCCAAAAGCAGGCAGGCCAGATAGGCGTCCTGGGCCTGCGCCGCCTCGGCGGCGGCGGTGACGGTTTCGTCGCTGGTGTCTGCTGCGAGCACGAAGAGAGAGGTTTTGCGTTGCATGGCGGGCCTCCGGGATTTGAAGCGCGGCAGGCGGGGATGCACACCGCGTTCATCAGTAGATCAGCTTTCCCGGCGGGTGCCATGATCCTGATCAATCACTTGCCGCAGGGTGGATAACCTGTGTCAAGGCAGGCCGCCGGAAACCGGCGTAGAATCGGGCGGCATCAGAGGAGGATCACGATGTACAAGCATATTCTGGTTCCGATTGCCCCGGATCACGGTGCCGACAGCGCCAGCGCCCTGCAGGCCGCCCGTCTGCTGGCGGACAGCGATGCCAGGATCACCGCGCTGACGGTGGCCGATGAGATCCCCGGCTATGTGGTTCAGCAGCTGCCGGAAGGCCTGCTGGAAAACACCCGCGCAGAGATGCTGGCGGCGCTGAAGGCGGATCTGGGCGGAGTGAAAGACGTCAAGGCGGACGTGGTCACCGGCCATGCCGGGCGCACGATCACCGACTACGCCGATACGCATGGCGCCGACTGCATCGTCATCGCGTCGCACCGGCCCGGACTGCAGGATTATTTCCTCGGCTCGACGGCGGCACGGGTTGTGCGCCATGCCAAATGCACCGTGGTTGTGATCCGCTAGGGGTCTGACCTTAGCCGTCATGCGCCACCGAGCGGCGGAACAGCATCAGGCTTGTGGCCAGGAGCGCGGCGCCCAGCAGCGCCATCCACAGGAACTCCGGCCAGACGGTCTCGAACCCGGCGCCCTTGAAGACGATGGCCTGGCTCGCGGACATGTAATGGCGCGAGGGCAGGATGACGGTGGCGGCCTGCAGCCAGGCAGGCTGGCTTTCCACCGGGGTTTCGCCGCCCGACAGCATCAGCATCGGCAGGATGGTCAGCATCACCAGCAGCGCAAACTGCGCCATTGAGCGCGCCACTGTCGCCAGGAACACCCCCAGCGCGGTTGCGGTGAACAGGAACAGCGCCGTGCCGCAGAGAAACAGCAGCGTGGACCCCGCGATGGTGATGTCCAGCACCCCCTGCATGACAAAGGCCAGCGACAGCGCCGCCGCAACCAGCACCACCGCGGCGTTGGCCCAGATCTTGGCCACGGCGATGTCAAAGGGCGACAGCGGCATCGCCAGCAGATGCTCGATGGTGCCGTGCTCGCGCTCGCGGATCATCGCGGCGCCGGTGAGGATCGTGGTCAGCCACATGATCTGGCCGATCAGCGCGTTGATGCCGGCAAAGCGCACGGTGTCGCGGTTCGGGTTGAAGGCGCTGCGGATGATGATGCCGAGGGGCTGCGGCGCTGCCAGGTCGGCGCCGATGGCAAAGCGGCGGATCTCGGTGCTTAGGATGCTGGTGATGTAGTTGGCCCCGATGCCCGCCTGTTCCATCGCGGTGGCGTCGATCAGCACCTGGACTTCCGGCACCCGCCCGGCGCGGACGCCCTTTTCAAACCCGGGCGGCACTGCGACCACGAACAGGAAGTCGCCGGCATCCATCCGGGCGGCGCCGGTGCCGGGTTCGATCTGCACGACAGGCTGGAACTCCGGCGGAAAGAAAGCCTCGGCAAGGGTGCGGGACAGCGGCGAGTTGTCCTCGTCGGCAAAGGCGATGGAGGCGTTGTTGACCGAGGTCGCAACTCCGGTGGCCTCCATCACCGGGGCCAGGGTGAAGGACCAGACCAGCAGTGCCATCATCACCCAGTCGCGGCGCAGGCTCATCATCTCTTTGAGGCCAAGCCAGAATATGCAGGCAAACCGCTGCATCTACTTCTCCTGCGCGCGGAGCGACAGCGCGGCCAGCAAGGTGAAGACCGGCCCGAAGCAGGCCAGCGCCAGGAGGTCCGGGCCGAGAGCCTCCCAGCCCAGGCCCTTGGTGAAGGCGCCCACGTTCAGGTGCAGGAAATAGGAGGAGGGCCACAGAGACCCGATGGTCTGGGCGCCGCCTTCCAGCGTTGATACCGGCTGCAGCAGGCCGGAGAACTGGATCGTCGGCACCACCGACGCGATGGTGGTTGCAAAGGTTGCCGCCACCTGGCTGGAGGTCATGGTGGCGATCAGCAGACCGTAGGAGGTGGCGGCCCAGACATAAAGCAGCGCGCCGAGGGCCAGCGGCAGCGGGTCGCCCTTGAGCGGCACCCCGAAGACCGCGATGGTCATAGCGGTCAGAAGCAGGAAGTTGGCGTAGGCGATGACGATGTAGGGGATCTGCTTGCCGATCAGGAACTCGAACCGGGTGGTCGGGGTCACGTAGAAATTGGTGACCGAGCCCAGCTCCTTTTCCCGCGCAACGCTGACCGCCATCAGCACCGCGGGCAGCATGATCAGCAGGATTGCGGGCATCGCAGGCGCCATGGCGGCGATGCTCTCGAAGCTCTGATTGTAGCGGAACCGCGGCTCTATCCGGGCGGTTTCAACTGGCTGGGTGCCGCTGGCGGCGGCCTGGGCGTGCAGGAAGGTCTGATGCAGACCGGCGGTATAGCCCTCCACCGTTTCGCCCTTGAAGGGGATGGCGCCGTCGACAATGGCCAGCACCTCCGCCGGTTCACCGGCGCGCAGTTTGCGGCCGAAACCGGGGGGCAGTTCGATGACAAGCGAGACCTCGCCCGAAACCAGGCGGCTGCGGCCCTCGGCAGCGCTGGCCAGGGGCGGTGTTGGCCTGAAGTAGCGGGAGCCGGAAATCTCAGCGAGGTAGGCGCGGCTTTCGGGGCTTTGCGACAGGTCGAGGGCGGCATAGTCCAGCTCGTCGATATCGAGCGAAATGCCGAAGCAGAACACCAGCATCAGGATCACCGAGCCGAGGAAGGCAAAGGCGAGCCGCACCGGGTCGCGCAGGACCTCGACCGTTTCGCGCCGGGCATAGGCCAAGGCGCGGGTGAGGCCGCCGCCTGCAGTCGCGGTGCCCGCCTGCACCGCGGTTTCCGGTGCGGAGACCGGGGCAGGGGGATCGGCGGCCTTGAGGATGGAGACAAAGGCCTGTTCCAGGGTGTCCGCGGACTGCGATGCCATCAGATCCTTGGGCGTGCCTTCCGCCAGGACCTTGCCCGCATGCATGAAGGAGACCCGGTCGCAGCGTTCTGCCTCGCCCATGAAATGGGTGGAGACGAAGATCGTGACGCCCTCGTTGCGGGACAGCTCCAGGAGCAGCGCCCAGAACATGTCCCGGGCCTCCGGGTCGACACCGGAGGTCGGCTCGTCCAGGATCAGCACCCGCGGGCGGTGGATCACCGCAACCGCCAGCGACAGGCGCTGCTTGATGCCAAGGGGCAGGGCGGCGGCCAGAGTGCTGCTGTGGGCGGTCAGGCCGAAGCGCTGGGTCAGTTCGGCGACCCGGGCTGCGCGGTCCCTGATCCCGAAAATGCGGGCATGGAGTTGCAGGTTCTGCTGCACGGTCA
Source organism: Leisingera sp. JC11 (assembly GCF_040704725.1). NCBI lineage: Bacteria > Pseudomonadati > Pseudomonadota > Alphaproteobacteria > Rhodobacterales > Roseobacteraceae > Leisingera > Leisingera sp. JC11. Next base: position 33,357 of record NZ_JBFCVS010000026.1, on the reverse strand, counting down.
GCTCGCCATAAAGCGAAAACGCCTGACTCATGTAGCCGGTCTCGCGGCGCATGGCGCGGTTGCGGGCATCCACCGGCTTGCCGAACAGCTGCGCCTCGCCCGAGCTGATGGGCAGAAGGCCGGTCAGCATTTTCATGGTCGTCGACTTGCCGCAGCCGTTGGAGCCGAGAAAGCCGAAGATCTCGCCGCGGCTGATGCTGAAATCGACGCTGTCCACCGCAATGAAATCGCCGAAGCGGCGGGTGAGGCCGCGGGCGGTGATGACCGGTTCGCCGCTGCTGTGGGCTGCAGGCATTGCGTCCTGGGCCTGCGGCGGTTTTCCTTTCGCCCGCAGCTGGCGGTAGGCGGTCTCGAGGTCTTCCGCCCCGCCCCGCAGCTCGTCCGGCGGGCCTTGGAACAGCACCCGGCCCGCATCCATCGCGACAATCCAGTCGAAGCTCTGGGCCTCCTCCATATAGGCGGTGGAGACCAGCACGGTGAGGCCGGGGGTCATGGCCCGGATGGCGCTGATCAGCGCCCAGAACTGGCGGCGCGACAAGGGATCGACGCCGGTGGTCGGCTCATCCAACACCAGGAGCCGGGGATCATGGATCAGGGCGCAGCACAGGCCCAGCTTCTGCTTCATGCCGCCTGACAGCTTGCCCATCAGCCGGTCCGTAAAGGGCGCCAGCCCGGTGGCGGTGAGGAGCGCCGCGATCCGGGCCTCGCGCTCCGTTGCGCCCTGGCCGAACAGCCGCGAGAAGAACTCGAGGTTTTCGCGCACCGAAAGTTCGGGGTAGAGGTTGCGGCCCAGGCCCTGCGGCATGAAGGCAATCGCAGGGCAGATGCGGCGCCGGTGCGCGGGATCGCCGATGGGGCCGCCAAGGACGTCTATGGTTCCCGCTTGCAGCTTTTTGGCGCCGGTGATCAGGCCGAGGAGAGTCGACTTGCCGACCCCGTCCGGCCCGATGAAGCCAACCAGCCGGCCGGCAGGCAAATCCAAGGAGATCGTGTCCAGCGCGGTATGCTTGCGGTAGCGGTGGCTGACTTCCGCGACGCGTATGCCTGCATTGCCTGCGGCGGCACTCATTCGAACAGCTCAGGCGGGATGCGCCGCTCCAGCGCTTCTGGCCATTCACGGGCCGGATCCAGCCGGATCACCGCGATGCCGCGCAGGCCTGTTTTCACATGTTCGATCCGCGCGGCCACCAGATCCTGCGGGATCCGGACACGGACGCGGAACACCAGCTGTTCGCGCTCGCTCAGCGTTTCCACCTGCTTGGGAGTGAACTGGGCCTCGGGCGACACGAATGTGACTGTGGCGGGAATGGCGTAATCGGGCAGCGCATCGAGCACGATGCGGGCCTCGGCTCCGATCGGCAGGAGGCCGGCCTCGCGGGCAGGCAGGAACACTTCCATATAGATGTTCCCGAGGCTGAGGAGCGTCAGGATCGGCCCGCCGGCGCCAACCACTTCACCCGGTTCGGCCAGCCGGTAGAGCACCCGGCCCGGCATCGGCGCGGTGAGGATGCTGTCCTCGATCTGCGCAGCGATCCGGCGGACCTCGGCCTCGGCCGCGGCGATGCGGGCGTCTGCGGTGGCCACGCGCGCCTGCGCCGCGCCCAGCACCGCCTCGGCGACCTGATGCGCGGTTTCGCGTTCCTCGAACACGGTTTCGGAGATGTTGTGCCCGGCCAGCAGGGCGGTGGCGCGGTCCAGCTCATGCTCTGCCCGGCGCTGTTCGCTCTGGCGCTGGACAACCAGCGCCTCCGCCTCGGCCTTGGTCTGGCGGGCCAGCGCGGCTTCGGCCTTGGCCCGGTCATGCGCCGCCGACAGCTCATCCGTGTCCATTTCCACCAGGATCTCGCCAGCCGCGACCAAGCTGCCTTCGGCGGCCAGCACCTTGGCAACCCGGCCTGCCCTGGCGGGGGCGATTTCAACCTGTTCGGCCTCGATCCGGCCGTTGCCCTGGACGAAGCCATCCGGCAGGTTCGCGCCGTTTTCCGAGACGAACAGATAGGCGGCGGCCATAATCAGAACGGCTGCGGCGGCAAGAATTGCACCAGTTGTTTTGGTCATGGCAAGGCGCCCGGTCCTGTTGCGGCTCTTGCGGAGCCTAGCCCGGTTCAGCGCGGCCCGCCTTGCTCTGAGTCAATCCTGCGCGGCCGGAATGCGGCTATCATCAGATTGCGTGCGCCCCGCGCCCGGGCAGGGCCGGGCGGCACGTTGTAAAGGTTCCGGAGCAAAGGAGAACAGCTATGCTGGTGCGGCTGGCAGTAACACTTGCAATTGCGGCGGGTCCGGTCTGGGCGCAGGAGACCAGTGCCGGTGAGGGGCGGGACCTGTTCCTGTACTTCTGCGCAGAATGCCATGGAAAGGATGCGGCAAGCCAGGGCCCGATGGCGGAGATGATGGCCCTGCAGCCGCCCGATCTGACGCATCTGGCGGCGCGCAACAGCGGCGCTTTCCCCATCGAGGCCGTTGCCAAGCAGATCGACGGCCGGCAGCCGATTGCCGCCCATGGCGACATGCCCATGTTCGGCCCGACGCTGGATGAGGATCAGTTTGTGGCCCTGGCGCTGCCAAGCGGCCAGCCTATGATGGTTTCGCGGGCCCTGGGCAATCTGATCACCTACCTGCAAACGGTGCAGCGTTAGGAGGCCGCGCCGGACCGGAACTGCTAGCTGTGCGTGCGTGCGGTCCGGCCGCTGATCTCAGCGGGGATCTTGTTGCGCTGGATTTTCCCGGAAGGGCCCTTGGGAAGCTCGGCCAGAATGTGCACCTCGTCCGGGGATTTGAATTTCCCGAGCTGGGACCGGCAGATCTCGATCAGCTCCAGCGGGGTCAGGCTGGAGCCGTCGCGGATCTTCACCGCCGCCTCCACCGTCTCGCCGTAGCTTTTGCAGGGGCGCCCGAAGGCAGCGGCCTCGATCACGTCCGGGTGGGAGTAGAGCGCCTCGTCGATCTCGCGCGGGGCGATGTTTTCGCCGCCCTTGATGATCAGTTCCTTCAGGCGGCCAGTGACGAAGACATACCCGTCGCTGTCGATGCGCCCCAGATCGCCGGTGCGCAGCCAGCCATCCGAGGTGAAGGTGGCGGCCGTGGCTTCCGGGTTGTTGAGGTATTCCAGCATCACGTTGGGGCCGCGCACCGCCAGCTCGCCTTCGCTGCCATCGGTGACGGGCTGAAGGTTTGCATCCAGGATCGTCACCTCGTTGCCAAAGGCGATGCCTGGGGAACCGATCTTGCGGGTGCCCGGGGGCAGGGGGTTCGACAGGATCTGTGCTGCCGTCTCTGTCAGGCCCATGGTTTCGATCACCGGCATCCCGAAACGGTCCTCGAACGCGCGCTGCACGTCGGGGGCCAGCGCCGAAGATGCCGACCGGCCGAAGCGAAGCCGCGCCTTGGTACTGTCGACGGGGTCTAGGTCAGAGTGCAGCAGGTGCGAGATGATGGTCGGCACCACCGAGAACCAGGTCGCCTGCGACCAGCCGGCATGGGCCCAGAAACGGCTGGCAGAGAACCGCGCGCACATCGCGAGCGAACCGCCGGAGATCAGCGCGCCCATCACCGTCACGCACAGCCCGTTGATGTGGTAGATCGGCAGCACGCAGAGGCCGCGGTCCTGCGGTGTCAGCTCATGCGCCACGGCGGTGGTCCAGCCGCCCGCCAGCAGGCTGGCATGGGTGTGCACCACCCCCTTGGGCTGGCCGGTGGTGCCGGAGGTGTACATCAGCAAAGCGTGGTCACCGGCGGAGAGCGGGTGCAGCTCTGCCGGTGACCCGCCAGTTGCTGCCGCCTGGTCCAAAGGGGAGAGAAATGGCAGGCTGGCAGTCTCTTGAAACAGGTCCGTCTGGCTGGGGTGGACAAAGGCAAAGCGGGCGCCGCTGTGCTGCAAGGCGTAGGAAACCGCGCTGTTGCCGGCAACAAGGTTGATCATGGTGGCGCGGAAGCCGCCGTAGAGCACGCCGAACAGGCATTCAAGCGCTTCGCGCCCGTTGGGGTGCAGGATGGCTATGCTTTCGCCCTTGGCGATTCCCTTGGCGGTCAGGTAGCGGGCGATTGCCTCTGCCGTCTTGCGCAGCTCCTGCCAGCTCAGATCGGGGCCGCCGTCTGGAAAGACAAAGCCGGTGCCGCCCCCAGCGGCGCGTGTGTCGAGCCAGTCACGGATGGTTCCCTTGGGCGGTTCCATCATTGGCCCGCCTCCGCCCAGTAGCTGGCAAAGATGTCCCGGAGCGCGGGTTCGCGGACAGGGATTTCGCGCACGATCTTGGTGGTCTGCACGAAGTGGCGCCAGTTGAGGTTGGTGTCGATCGAATTGCCGCCCCAGCTGCCGCAGCCCATCGACAGGGAGAACGGCATCCCGTTGGTGAAGGCGCCGCCGGTGGCAAAGGTATGGGCCTGGTTGACGATCACCCGGCAGGTGGGCATCTCGCGGCCCAGTTCGACGGCGCGCCCGTCCAGGGCAGTGTGGATGCCGACGGAGTGGCCGGCGCCTTGATGGGTAAGGATACGGGTAGCGATGGCCTTGGCATCTGCGTAATCCGCGGCCCGGTAGACGGCGAGGATGCGGCTCAGCTTCTCTCCGGACAGCGGGTGATCCGGGCCGATGCCCCTGGTTTCCACCGCCAGGAATTTGGTGTCTGAGGGGACTTTGCCGGCCACGCCCAATGCGGCCAGCATCTTGCCGGCGTCCTGGGCGATGACCGCGCGGTTCAGATGGCCGTCCGGCCAGAGTCTGGCGATGATGCCATCTGCCTCCGCCTCGGGCACCAGCGCGCCGCCTTCCCGGGCGAGCGCTGCAATGAACTGGTCATAGATGGCATCCACCACCACGACGGAATTTTCCGAGGAACAGGAGGTGGCATTGTCAAAACACTTGGAGGCGGTGATCTTGGCCGCGGCATCGGCCAGATCCGCGGTTTCATCCACGATCACGGTCACATTGCCGGCCCCCACGGCCACGGCAGGCGTGCCGCAGGACTGGGCGCGGTGGACGTTGTTCTGGCTGCCGGTGCAGATCACCCGGTCGGCGGCCTCCATCAGCGCCTGGGTCTTGGCCTTGGAACCGGGGGCCGGGATCATCTGCACCAAGTCAGGATTGAGGCCCAGCTTGGCAAACTCGGCGTGGATATAGGCCAGCAGCAGCTCGCAGGAAGCGACGCCCTTGGGGGAGGGGGCCACGACGATGGCATTGCCGCCCTTCAGCGCGTTGATGATGTTGTTGGCAGGCGTCGCCGCCGGGTTGGTTGAGGGGACAACGGCGCCGATCACGCCGATGGGGCGCATGATTTCGGTTATGCCGGTTTCAGGGTCGTCGCTGATGATGCCGTGGGTCCGGACACCCGCAATGTCGCGCAGCAGGCCCAGCGTCTTGCGGTGGTTCTTGGTGATCTTGTCCGGCACGTTGCCGAGGCCCGTGGTTTCCACCGCCAGTTCGGCCAGGGTGCGGTTGCGGGCGGGCTCCATGATGGCCCAGCCGGCCGCCAAGGCAGCCTTGTCATAGAGAGCCTGGCTTCCCTTGGCTTCAAAGTCCTGTTGGGCGGTGCGGGCGCGCACCACGATCTGTTCCACCTCGGCGGCGCCGGAGGCGAGTGCTTCCTGAGCGTTCATGTCTTACCTCGATATCTTGGCCGGGACGCGCGCTGCGGCGTGCGCGCGCCCCGAAGGAGTTCCAGCTGGGATCAGAGCCCTGCCAGAAGCTCTTTCAGTGTCTGTTCGCGGGCGGCCCACATCTCCTTGACCTCGTCGCGGGTCATGATGTGCATGGGCGAGCCGCCGGCCGCCATCTTCTTGGAGACCCGGTCATTGGCGAACATCGCAGGCACGGTTGCAGCGAGCTTGTCGATCACCTCTTGCGGCGTGCCCTTGGGCACCATCACGCCGCGGAAATTGACGGAGGAGTTGTCGACCTCCAGACCTTGCTCTTGCATGGTGGGCACGTCGGGCAGGAAATCGGAGCGTTGCAGGTCGGCAACCCCCAGGATCCTGACGTTGCCGGCCTCCTGCGCACGGTAGGCATCCGACAGGTTGTTGATGCCGCCCATAACCTCACCGGCGATCACTGCCTTCATCGCAGCGGCGCCGCCGCCCTTGGTCGGGATGTAGGCCATTTTCACGCCTGCGGCCTTTTCGATCTGCAGCGCCGCGATGTGGTGGCCGACAAACAGGCCGGCACCGGAAAAGGTCAGCTTACCCGGGTTCTCCTGAGCGTATGCGACCACATCGGCCATCGAGTTGAACGGGCTGTCAGCACCCACGACAAACACTGCCGGGTCGGCGCCCCAGTTGGCGATCGGTTCGAAACTGTCTGCGGAATACTGCACGCCGCCCTTGATCGACTGGGCGATGAAATGGGGCACGTTGTAGGCCGCGAGCGTATAGCCGTCGGCATCGGCCTGGGTCGCAAACCAGTTCCAGCCGACACGGCCGCCCGCGCCGGGCTTGTTGATGATGGCGATGGGCATTCCCAGCGCATCCTCGTTGCCGGCGGTCATGGTGACGATCCGGGCCTGAAAATCAGTTGCCCCGCCGGCCCCGTAGGAGACCATCATCATGATCGGGCGTTCCGGGTACTCCTCGGCCATGGCAGCGCCTGCCAGGCCCATCAGCGCGATGGCAGCGCCTGCAATCAGTGTCTTCATTTTCTTCTCCTCCCTATTGGTTTCGGACCGCGTTCCGGCGGTCAGAACAGAATTTCCCGTGGCGTGTAGACGCTCAGCAGTTTGGCAAAGAGGCCGTACATCACCGCCACGAAGACGGCGGTGATCAGCACGCGTTTGACCCAGGTCTTGCCTTCGGAATGCGGCGCCGGGTCGTAGAGCGACAGCAGGATGAAAAACCCGATGGCGGTGGCGGTGTAGAACCCCAGCGCCTTGGCGGCCCAGAAGACATAGACCAGCATCACCGCCAGCCCCGGAACCATGTTCAGGAACATCGTCCGGGACACGCCGGAGCCGACCTTGCTGAAGCCGAGGACGGCCTTGCCGAAGGTCCAGCCCGCCAGCACCACGAAGACGGAAGCGATCAGGCGCGGAAACAGGAAGGCCTCGGCAGGCTGCTGGGTGTAACTGACCCAAGCGACCCAGATGCCGACGGCAAAGACCAGACCGGAGCCAAGGATGTGCTGAGACCGGTTCATGCCTGCGCCTCCTCTTTGGTGGTGTAGCGGCGGCTGCGCAGCTCCATCCAGGCCGAGTAAGCGATGGAGGCGACAACCACGGCGATCAGGAAGATGTTCAGCCCGCCAGTCAGGAAGTAGGCGGACTTGCCGACGGTGGCGTCGGCGATCATGCCGCCCTGGATGAAGTTAGACTCCGCGATCGGGCCCAGGATCAGGCCCAGCACCAGCGGCGCGGCGGAGAAGCCGAAACGCTCCAGGAAGTACATGCCGATGCCGAGGCAGGCCATCACGTAGACGTCGCCCATCGAGCTTTGCACCGAGTAGGCACCGAAGACGGAGAGGGCGAGCACAATGGCAGCCATCACCGATTGCGGCACTTGGGCGACGCGGGCGGCGAGGCCCGCCACATAGAGGCCGAAGAGGCACATCAGGACCTGGCCGACCAGCATCGAGTTGATGAAGGTCCAGGCCACATCCGGGTGATTGTCGAACAGGTCGGAGCCCGGGAAAATGCCGTGGATCAGCAGACCGCCCAGCAGCACCGCGGCGGTGGGGCTGCCGGGGATCGACAGTGTCAGGAGCGGCACCAGCGACGGGCCGACCATGGCGTTGTTGGCGGATTCCGCAGCGATCACGCCTTCGCTGTGGCCGTGGCCGAATTTCTCCTTCTCGGAGGAGAACTTCTTGGTCTGGTCATAGGCCACCAGCCCGGCGATCTGACCGCCGACGCCGGGGATCAGCCCGATGATCGAGCCGGTGATGGTGCCGATGCCCAGTGCGCGCGGGCGGCGGAGCAGTTCCCGCGTGGCGTCGAGGACGGAATGTTTCTGCACCTCGATCACCTCGGCGCCGGTCGTGCGGCGGCCCTTGGCGAACATGGTCAGCACCTGCGGGATAGCAAAGAGGCCGATCAGCGCCGCGATGATGTTGATGCCGCCGCCAAGCGACGGGTGGAAGATGAACCGCTGGGCGCCCATGATGTCGTCAAATCCGATGGTGGCGAGCCACAACCCGATGCAGCCGGACAGCAGCCCCTTGACCACGGAGGCCGAGTCCAGCGAGCCGATCACCGTGACACCCAGGATCGCCAGCCAGAACAGATGCGAAGGTCCGAAAGCCAGCGCCCACTGGGCCAGCAGCGGTGTTAGGAAAATCAGCAGCAGCACGCCGAAGATGCCGCCGACGGCGGATGCCAGGAACGACAGCTGCAGCGCCTTGGCGCCCTGGCCCTGCTTGGCCATCTTGTGGCCGTCCAGCGTGGTGGCGATATTGGCGGGCGCGCCGGGGGTCTTTAGCAGGATCGCGCTGACCGCGCCGCCCGCCACGGTGGAGGTATAGGCAGCCCCCAGCAGGATCAGGCCTTGAACCGCCTCCAGATGGAAGGTGAATGGGATCAGCAGCGCCACTGCCATCGTGGGGGAAAGCCCAGGGGTCGCCCCCAGGATCAGGCCGCCGATGGTGCCGCCCAGAAGCAGCAGGAATGACAGCGGTGAGAAAACGTCTCCGAAGTAAAATATGAAGTCCATTCGGGGCCTCCCAACCCGGCTGATCGCGCTTTTACTTTTGTTGACAAAACAGGTTAGGCCATGAAAATAGTATTGCAAACGTTTTCATCGATCTTGCCGGGGGAGGGGAGATTATGGCGCCAAAACAGAAGGGTAACGTGGATATCGTTGCGGTGGCAAAGGCAGCCAAAGTGTCACCCTCCACGGTGTCGCGCACCTTCAATCACCCCAATCTGGTAAGCCCGGCGACTCGCAAGAAGATCACCCGTGCGGTGCAGAAACTGGGCTATGTCCGGAACCGCGCCGCGCAGATGATGCACGGCAAGCGGTCGGGCACCATCGGGCTGGTAGTGCCGACCATCAACCACGCGATTTTCGCCGAGGTGATCCAGGCGTTCTCGGATGCGATCGACCGGGCCGGTTTTACCCTGCTGCTGGCCTCGCACGGCTATGATCTGGAGCGGGAATACGAAATGGTGCGCAAGCTGATGGAGCACCGGGTGGATGGTGTGGCGCTGATCGGGCTGGAGCATTCGCAGGCCACATCGCGGCTGATTGCGCAGCAGGAAACGCCTGCGATGGCGATCTGGAATTATGCAGAGGAGTCCGAGCTGCCCTGCGTCGGCGCCGACAACCGGCTGGCCGGGCGGATGGCGGCGGAGCACCTGGTGGCGCTGGGGCACCGGGACATCGGCCTGATTTTTCCCGACACCCGCGGCAACGACCGGGCACGGCACCGGCTGGAGGCGGTTCTGGAAACACTTGAGGCCGCTGGCGTCGCGGTGCCGGAGGGGCGCAAATCCGAAGCGCCATACAGTGTTTCGCAGGCCAAGCAGGCGGCCCTCGCGCTGTTGTCGGCACCGTCCCGACCGAGTGCGCTGCTGTGCGGCAATGACGTGATTGCCCAGGGCGCGCTGTATGCTGCGCAACGATGCGGGCTGCAGGTGCCGGAGCAGCTTTCGGTCATCGGCATCGGCGATTTCAAGGGCTCCGCCGAAATCGAGCCGGGCCTTACAACGGTGCGTATCCCGGCCGGCACCATCGGGACGCTTGCGGGCGAGCAATTCACCGCATTCATAACAGCTGATGAGCCGGCGCCGTTCAGGATCTGCTGCGAACCGGAGCACATCGTGCGGGGCACCACTGCGTTGGCGGGCTCGAAGACAAACTAGAACACCCTTAAGTGGCCCCAAAGGCCGAACCTGCAGAGTGCCGGGTCCGCCGTTTTCTGTGCCGCCTCCCAATTCGCTCAATAAACAGGCAGAGCTCTGTGCCGGCTGCCAATATTCAGGCAGGCCTGACCGCCGCAGGTGCGAATTCCGGCCGAAAACTGGCAATTCAGCGAAGCACCCGGCCCAATGAAGCTGCAAACTTCCCGGGAGCCGAACATCACCGCGCCGTCAGTCATAAGCAAAAGCCAAGCCTTGCCCCGCGCGATTGCCAGAGCAGAAGTTTCCGTGCATGTGCCGGACGGCTGTTCGAGGCTGAAGACGCTGCATCAATCCGGAGCGCTGAAGCTGCTGTTCCCGCAGGGCCGTCCGGATGTCGAGGCGGTTGCGGTCAATACCGCTGGCGGCATCACCGGCGGGGACGATTTCCGGCTGGCTGCCACCGCACATGCGGAGGCCGGCTTGACTGTTACCACCCAGGCGGCGGAACGCATCTACCGGGCGCTGCCGGGCCAGACCGCCAGGGTGGAAACCCGGCTCTGCGCCAAGGCCGGCGCCAGGCTGAACTGGCTGCCGCAGGAAACCATTCTGTTCAACGGCTGCGCCCTGCACCGCCGCCTGATTGCGGAGCTGGAACCCGGTGCGCAGTTTCTGCTGGTTGAACCGTTTGTCTTCGGCCGCGCTGCAATGGGCGAAACACTTACGAATGCGGCGGTCCGCGACCGGATCGAAATCCGGCGCGGCGGCAGTCCTATCTACCTCGATGCCACGGCGCTTGCCGGAGATGCCGCCGCTATGCTGCGGCGGCGCGCAGTTGGGGGCGGCGCCGGCGCCATGGCCACTCTTGTGCTGGTGGCGCCGGAGGCCGAAGTGCAGCTTGATCCGCTGCGCCGGATGCTGCCGGAGATCGGAGGCGCCTCCTTGCTTGGACCAGATCTTCTGGTGCTCCGCCTGCTTGCCCGGGACGGTTTTGCCCTGCGCCAATGCCTTGTTCCGGTGCTGGAGCGGCTGCTGCCCGCGGGGCTGCCGCGCACATGGATGCTTTGAAGAAGGAGGAGCGGATGAACCTGACCCCGCGCGAAAAGGACAAGCTGCTGATCGCCATGGCTGCCGAAGTCGCCCGCAAGCGGCTGGCCCGCGGCGTCAAGCTGAACCACCCGGAAGCGATTGCGCTGATTTCCGACGCGGTGGCCGAGGGCGCCCGCGACGGCCGCACGGTGGCTGAGATGATGGAGGCCGGCGCCCAGGTGGTCCGCCGGGATCAATGCATGGAAGGGGTGCCCGAAATGATCCGCGAAGTGCAGGTCGAGGCCACATTTCCCGATGGCACCAAGCTGGTGACCGTTCACCAGCCTATCCGCTGAACCCCCGCCCGGTCCCGGACGCCCCGGACCACCCCAAGACAGGAGAAAGCACAATGCAGCTACTACCCGTTACCGTCGCGGTTACCGCTCTTGCGGCGGGTCCCGCCCTTGCTCATGGCGGAGCGCATGTCCATCCGCATGGGGCCGGCCTCTGGCTTGGCTTTGCAGTGCTGGCGGCGCTTGCCGCAGGCGCAGTTCTGGCCTGGAGGCGGAAGTGATCCCGGGAGAGCTGTTCCCGGCCGAAGGCACCTTGACGCTGAATGCGGGCGCCGAAGCGACCGCTCTGATGGTCGCCAATACCGGCGACCGGCCTGTCCAGGTGGGCAGCCATTACCATTTTGCCGAGGCCAATCCGGCGCTGGATTTCGACCGGGCGGCGGCCCGCGGGCGGCGGCTCGATATTGCTGCGGGCACCGCCGTGCGGTTCGAGCCTGGGCAGCGGCGCGAGGTGCAGCTGATCCCGATCCTCGGCAGGCGCCGGGTGTTCGGGTTCAACCGGAAAGTCATGGGAGCGCTCTGACATGCCGGTACAGATCCCGCGCAGCGATTATGCGGCCATGTACGGCCCCACCACCGGCGACCGGTTGCGGCTGGCGGACACCGATCTGATCATCGAGGTGGAGCGCGACCTCACCACCTATGGCGAGGAAGTGAAGTTCGGCGGCGGCAAGGTGATCCGCGACGGCATGGGGCAGGCGCAGGCAACCCGCGCCGAAGGGGCCGTGGATACCGTCATCACCAACGCGCTGATCCTGGACTGGACCGGCATCTACAAAGCCGACGTGGGCCTTAAGGACGGGCGCATTGCCGCCATCGGCAAAGCGGGCAACCCGGACACCCAGCCGGGTGTTGGCATCATCGCCGGCCCCGGCACCGAGGTGATCGCGGGCGAGGGGCGCATCCTGACGGCTGGTGGCTTTGACAGCCACATCCACTACATCTGCCCGCAGCAGATCGAGGATGCGCTGCATTCGGGCGTCACCACCATGCTTGGCGGCGGCACCGGCCCGGCGCATGGCACGCTGGCAACGACCTGCACGCCCGGCCCCTGGCACATCGGCCGCATGCTGCAGGCCGCCGATGCCTTCCCGATGAACCTTGCCTTTGCAGGCAAGGGCAATGCCTCGCTGCCGGCGGCATTGGAGGAACAGATCAACGCCGGCGCCTGCGCGCTGAAGCTGCACGAGGACTGGGGCACCACGCCCGCCGCCATCGACTGCTGCCTCGGCGTTGCCGATGCGATGGATGTGCAGGTGATGATCCACACCGACACGCTCAATGAATCCGGCTTTGTCGAGCACACCGTGAAGGCCATGAAGGGCCGCACCATCCACGCCTTCCACACCGAAGGCGCCGGCGGCGGCCATGCCCCGGACATCATCAGGATCTGCGGCGAGGAGCATGTGCTGCCGTCCTCCACCAACCCCACGCGCCCCTTCACCGTCAACACGGTCGAGGAACACCTCGACATGCTGATGGTCTGCCACCATCTGGACAAGTCGATCCCCGAAGACGTGGCCTTTGCCGAAAGCCGCATCCGGCGCGAGACCATCGCGGCGGAAGATATCCTGCATGACATGGGGGCATTCTCGATCATCGCTTCGGACAGCCAGGCCATGGGTCGGGTCGGCGAGGTGATCATCCGCACCTGGCAGACCGCAGACAAGATGAAGAAACAACGCGGGCGCCTGGCGGAGGAGAGCGGCGAGAACGACAACTTCCGCGTCCGCCGGTACGTGGCGAAATACACCATCAACCCGGCCATCGCGCATGGGATCAGTCATGAGCTTGGTTCCATCGAAGCTGGCAAGCGCGCCGATCTGGTGCTGTGGAACCCGGCGTTTTTTGGCGTGAAGCCGGAAATGGTGCTGATGGGCGGCACCATCGTCTGCGCTCAGATGGGGGATCCCAATGCCTCGATCCCGACGCCGCAGCCGGTCTATTCCCGGCCGATGTGGGGCGCCTATGGCCGCTCGGTCGAACATAGCGCTGTCACCTTCGTGTCGGAGGCGGCACAAGCTGCGGGTATCCGCGGCAGCCTCGGGCTGGCCAAGCAGACTGTGGCCGTGAAAAACACCCGCGGCATCGGCAAATCCGCACTCAAGCTCAATACCGCGACCCCGCGGATGGAGGTCCACCCGGAAACCTATGAGGTGCGGGCGGACGGCGAACTGCTGACCTGCCAGCCCTCGGGGGAGCTGCCGATGGCCCAGCGGTATTTTCTGTACTGAAATTGTGCACCGGGAGGAGAAAATGAACAAAACCAATGCACCGCGGCACGTTCTCTGCCAGGCCGGAGATAGAGGGCATCATGCGCCATATCTTCTCGGACAAGTTCTGCATCTGAGGTCATCGGCCGCCACCATAGGAGCGCGCAGATGCCCCCCCCTGTCCTGACCGCCCGCGTCTATCACGGACATGCCCATTCCCTTGCTCCGGTGGACCGGGTGGTGCTGGATTACGAAGCCAGGTTCTTGCGCCGCAAGGTGCTGCAGACCGAAGGCGGCGGCCGCCTGCTGGTTGACCTTCCGCAGACCACTTCGCTGGAGCGTGGCGGCGTGCTGGTTCTCGAGGACGGCGGTGAAATCGCCGTCGCCGCCGCCGCCGAGCCGCTGCTGCAGATCACCGGAGAGGGGCTGTTGCGGCTGGCCTGGCATATCGGCAACCGTCACACACCCTGCCAGATCGAGGATGCCCGGCTGCTGATCCGCCGGGACCACGTGATCCGCGCAATGCTGGTGCAGCTGGGCGCCACGGTGGAAGAGGTGACGGAACCCTTCACCCCCGAAGGCGGCGCCTATGGCCACGGGCGGACCCATTCCCACGAACACGGCCATTCCCTTGATCACGGTCCCGAGCACGGCCATGAGCACTGAAACCGGGCCAGTGGTGCTTCTGCAGTGGCTGTCACCGGCTTATCCGGTTGGCGCATTCGCCTGGTCCCACGGGCTGGAAGCTGCGGTTGCCCGCAACCAGGTGACCGATGGGGCAGGGCTGGAAGACTGGCTGGGTGATCTGCTGCTGTTCGGCAGTGCCCGCGCCGATGCAATTCTGTTGGCCGCTGCCTGCCGCGCCGAAGACGAGGCCGCGCTGGCGGAGGTGGACGCCACCGCCCGCGCCTTTGCTCCCTCCCGGGAGCGTCTGGCCGAAACGGTCGAACAGGGCGCCGCCTTCTGCCGGGCCACGTCGGAGGTCTGGGGCGGCAGCCTGCCCCGTCTCACCTATCCGGTGGCTGTTGGCCGCGCCGCGCGCATACACGGGCTGGCGCTGGACCTGACGCTGGAGATGTTCACGCACGCATTCGTTTCCAACCAGGTCGCAGCGGCCCAGCGGCTCCTTCCGGTTGGCCAGATTGAAGGCCAGCGCATTCTGAAAAACCTTGGCCCGCTGGTGTCCGATGCCGCGAAAAACGCGCTCACTGCGGACCTGTCCAGCCTCTCCAGCGCCTGTTTTGCTGCGGATATCGCCTCAATGGCTCATGAAACACAATATTCAAGGATCTTCCGGTCATGACTTCTCCCCATGGTCCTCTTCGGGTCGGAATCGGCGGCCCGGTCGGTGCGGGCAAGACCACGCTGACCGCCCAGCTTGCCCGTATTCTGTCGCCGCATCACTCGATCGGGGTGATCACCAATGACATCTACACCCAAGAGGACGCCGAGGCGCTGATGCGGATGCAGGTGCTGCCGCAGGACCGGGTGATCGGGGTCGAGACCGGCGGCTGCCCGCATACTGCGATCCGCGAGGATGCCTCGATCAACCTTGCCGCAGTGGCAGAAATGGAGCGGCGCCACCCGGATGTGGAGATCGTGCTGATCGAAAGCGGTGGCGACAATCTCTCTGCCACCTTCAGCCCTGAGCTGGCCGACGTGACGTTGTACGTGATCGACGTCGCAGCGGGTGAAGAGATCCCGCGGAAGGGTGGACCGGCGATTACCCGCTCTGACCTGCTGGTCATCAACAAGACAGATCTGGCGCCCTATGTCGGTGCGTCGCTCGACGTGATGGCGCGTGATGCCGCGCGGATGCGCGGATCGCTCCCCACAGTGTTCACCAGCGTGCGGCACGGCAAGGGGATTGCCGAAGTTGTCCGCCATCTTTGTGCAATCGGCGGGCTTACTTTCGCGGTCCCGCTGTAGCGGTTTTCCCGCTTCCGCCCCGCCGGCATTTGACAGCCCTGGCCCGGCTGCGAAAACATCGGACCGTGCCGGAGAGTTTTGTCCGGAGCATTTGACAGGAGCTCTGACTGCAAGTGACCCATGCAACCACCGCATTCGACGCACGACTGGCCGGGCTGCTGCAGCAAATTTACCCGGACCACGACACTGCGCAGCTCGCGGCACGGGTCGTTTCAGCCTTCTGGCCCGAGGGCACGCACCGCCGCAAGCGCGGCCGCAGGCCGGGCAACCGGCTGTGGTCCGAGCGCGACGCGGTTCTGATCACTTACGGAAACTCGCTGCAGGATGGCAGCCACAAACCGCTGGACGTGCTGTACGATTTCCTGCTCAGCCGTATGCGCGGGGTGATCAACGGCGTCCATATCCTGCCATTTTTTCCCTATACCTCGGACGATGGCTTTGCGGTGACCGACTACCGGGCGGTGAACCCGCAGCTGGGAGACTGGGAGGACATCACCCGGATCGCGTCGCATTTCCACCTGATGTCAGATCTGGTGCTCAATCACGTGTCCAGCCAGGGCCATTGGTTCAATGAGTACCGCCAGGGCAATGTCCCCTATGACCGCTACTTCTATGAGGCCAGCCCTGATGACGACCTCTCGCAGGCAGTGCGCCCGCGCACCACGCCGCTGCTGCAGGCCGTCGAGACCCGCAATGGAACCCGTCTTGTCTGGTGCACCTTCAGCCATGACCAGGTTGATCTGGACTTCACCAACCCGGACGTGCTGCTGGAGATGCTGGGCATCATCCGCCTGCACATCAGCAAGGGGGTACGCATCCTGCGGCTGGACGCGGTGGCCTTCATCTGGAAGCAGGCAGGCACCCGCTGCATCCACCTGCCGCAGACCCACGCCATCGTGCAGCTGATGCGGCTGCTGTGCGACTATGCGACCGAAACTGTTGTGCTGCTGACAGAAACCAATGTGCCGCGCAGCGAAAACCTGAGTTACTTCGGCAACCGGAACGAAGCGCACGCGATCTACAACTTCCCGCTGCCGCCCTTGATCCTGCACGCCATGCAGTCCGGGACGGCGCGCTACTTGCACCGCTGGCAATCGGCGATGCCGCCGGCGCAGCTGGGCTGTGCTTATCTGAACTTCACCGCCAGCCATGACGGCATCGGTATGCGCCCCGCCGAAGGTGTTCTGCCGCCGGAAGAAAGGGCGCGGATGATAGACGCCGCGCGGCAGGCCGGCGGGCTGGTGTCGATGCGGGCCAAACCGGGGGGCGGCGAGGAGCCCTACGAGCTGAACTGCTCCTATTTCGAGGCGATGCGCTGCACCTTCCCGGGCGAGGATGCGCTGCAGATCCCGAGGTTTCTGTGCTCCCAGACCATCGTGATGTCGCTTGAGGGCATCCCGGCCTTCTATATTCATTCGCTGCTGGCGACCCCGAACGATCACGAGGCCGTCGAGCGGCGCGGCATGAACCGTGCCATTAACCGGCACCAGTGGCATTACCCGGATCTGCTTGAGCGGCTGGACGATCCGCATTCGGACCAGTCGCGGGTGCTGGGGGAGATGAGCCGCCTGCTGAAGCTCCGCGGCCGTCAGCCGGCTTTTCACCCCAACGCAACGCAGTTCACGCTGGCGCTGGACGAGCGCCTGTTCGGGATCTGGCGGCAGAGCCTGGACCGGGACCAATCCATTTTTGCGCTGCACAACGTCAGCAAAGACACCGTGACCGTCAGCCCCACGGCAATCAACCTGATCGAAGGCGACGATTGGACCGACCTGATAACCGGAGAGCGGATTGCACCGGCCGGTCCTGAAATTCCCTTTGCGCCCTACCAATGCCGCTGGATCAGCAACAGGGTCTGATCAGGCCGGATCAGGCAAACTCGTCCTGGTCAGCAACTGCCGCAGCCTTGAGATCCGCCAAGAAATCCGGGTCGGCCGAATGCACCCGGTTCCAGGTCGGGATAAAGGGCGTTTCATGCGGGTTTTCCAGGAAAATATGGCCTGCACGCAGAATGTTCTCTGCAAAAAGCTCGATCGACTTTTCTTCATTATGCCGATCAACTGACAAGCCGTTCATCTTGGCATCGCTGTGGTAGCCTTCCAGCAGATCCAGCGCCGACCGGTAGTAGGTCGCTTTGAGGGTTCTGAACACATTTGGTGTGAAGACCGTGCCATCCGCCGCCAGCTTTCGGATGATCGCCTTGCAGATGTCGGTGGACATGCGGCTGAGGCCCCGCGAGGCATCCTCGGGCGACAATTCCTGGTGCTTGTGGTCATAGGCGTCGGAAATCTCGACCTGGCACACCGATTTCGGCGCCAGGTTGCGCCAGGCTTCGGAAAGCACACCGACCTCCAGGCCCCAATCCGAAGGGATGCGCAGGTCTGCCAGCACATGGGTCCGCATCGCGAACTCCCCGGACAGCGGATAGCGGAAGCTGCGCAGGTAGTCGAGGTAGTCACGGTCGCCGACCACACGCTTCAGGGCAATCAGAAGGGGGCTTACCAGCAGGCGGGTCACCCGCCCGTTCAGCTTGCCCGACCCGATCCGCGGATAGAACCCTTTGGACATCTGGTAGGAGAACCCCGGATTGACAACCGGGTAGACCAGCCGCGCCAGCATCTCGCGGTCATAGGTGAGAATGTCGCAATCATGGATCGCCATGACCGCGCTGTCGGCACAGGCCAGGAGATAGCCGATGCAGGACCAGACGTTCTTGCCCTTGCCTGGCTCCTGCGGGGCGAGTCCCAGAGTGCCGAGCCGAGCCTCCAGCACCTGCATCCGCGGGCTGTCGTTCCAGATCACGATGTGATCTTGCGGCAGCCTGGCGAAGAATTTGCGCGCACGGCGGAATTGCGCCTCGTCCGCCTGGTCCAATCCGATGATGATCCGGTGCAAATAGGGCACCTGTGCCAGCTCTTCCACGATGTTCTCCAGCGCCGGGCCTTCCAGCTCGGAATAGAGACAGGGCAGGATCAGGGTGATACGCCTGGTTTTAGCATAGACCGTGAGCTCATGCGTCAGGTCCTCAAGGCTGCGAGTTCGCAGATTATGCAGCGTGGTGATGTTTCCGTTCTGGTGAAAGTCAGCCATCGCTTGCTTCCTCCTTGGTCAGATTAAGGTCCTGCAGCAGGCCGAGGACAGCGGCGTTCCAGCCGGCCGACCCGGCAAGTTCGGTACGGCGGATGCGCCCTTCCGCTTCCCCCGGCAGGGGCGGCAGATCCGGCCCGTGCGGGTTGCTGACGATAAATCCGACGTCCGCGGCCTGCAGCATCGCGGCGTCATTGGGCGCATCGCCAAGGGCCGCGGTCAGCCCGGCGGAATAGAGCCTTGCCAGATCCCGCAGCCTGTCCGCCTTGTTGCCGCCGAAGGAAAGCGTCAGGAACCGCCCGCCGCGCTGCGCCTGCAGACCGGCAGATTGAGCCGCCTTCAGGAACCGGCCGAGGTCTGCCTCCGTGCCCTGCCAGACACCTGGTTCGCTGAAGTCCCGGGTCCGGGCGTTCCGGGCTGACCCGAGTGTGAGGCCGGTAAGATCTGCAACCTCGTGATCGGACATCGCCCCAAAGCCGCGGAAGCCCGGCGGCAGCACTGCAATCCGGTCCAGCAGGTCCGGGTACCGGCTGCATTGCGAGGCGGTCTCCTCTCCTGTCCCGAGCAGCCCGGCGCCGTTTTCGACAATTGCAGGCCATCTCCCGAGACCCATCGAACGCCTCAGCGGAGCAACTTCAGCCGCCGTCTTGCTGGTCGCCAGAATGACACCCGCCCCGGCCTCCTTCAGCGCTGTCAGCGCCGGGCGGGCGGGCTCCCAGCAATAGTCCTCGTGGCTCAACAAGGTGCCATCGAGATCAGAGAATACGAGAAGCGGGACAGCTAGCGTCATGCGCCAAGTATAGTCTGGCCGTCCCGGGATGGAGAGATTTCCGCAGCCAGGCCAGGCGCGGTTGCTGAAATCCTGTTCGGTTCTCTGCTGCCTGCCTAAAGTTCGGGCCTTTTTTTCATCCGCAGGCCTGGGCCCAAGTCGGCAGGGCGGCTTGATCCTGATCACTTCGGTAACACTATTTTTGGGGTATTCTGTCCCGGAGGAGGCGCAAGATGCGCGCAATGGTATTCCGCAAGGCCCAAGAGGCGCTCCGCCTGGAGGACATTTCTCAGCCGGAACCGGGGCCTTGGGATGTTCTGATAAAGGTCGAGGCCTGCGGCGTGTGCCGCACGGATCTTCATATTGCGGATGGGGATCTGACGGAGCCTGCGGTTCCCCTGATTTTAGGGCATGAAATCGTGGGCCGCATCGTGGCCAAGGGACGGCAGGCTGACGGGCTCGAAACCGGCCAGCGGGTGGGTGTGCCCTGGCTGGGCGCCACCTGCCGTCATTGCCGCTATTGCCTGGAAGGCCAGGAAAATCTCTGCGATGCGCCTGTTTTCTCTGGCTACACCCGCAACGGCGGGTTTGCCGAAGCCTGTGTGGCGGATGCCCGTTACGTGTTCCGGCTGGATGAGACGGCCAGCCCGGTTGCGCTGGCGCCGCTGCTGTGTGCCGGGCTGATCGGCTACCGCAGTTACCGGATGGCGGGCGATGGCGGAAATGTCGGTATCTACGGGTTCGGCGCTGCCGCGCATATCCTGACGCAACTGGCGGTCTGGCAGGGCCGGAAGGTGTTTGCCCTGACTCGGCCGGGTGACACCGCAGCGCAGGAGTTTGCCCGCAGCCTTGGCGCGGCCTGGGCAGGCAGTTCCGATGAAGTGCCGCCGGAGGAACTGGATGCCGCCATTATCTTTGCGCCCCTAGGCAGCCTTGTGCCGGCGGCATTGAAAGCCGTGCGCAAGGGCGGCAGGGTCGTTTGCGGCGGTATTCACATGAGCGACATTCCTGCCTTTTCCTATGCGGACCTGTGGGGTGAGCGGCACATTTTGTCGGTTGCCAATCTGACCCGGCAGGACGGTGAGGAGTTCCTGGCGTTGGCGGCTGAGGCGGGCATTGCGACGCAGACCCGGGTTTATGCTCTGGAAGAAGCCAATCAGGCGCTTGAGGATATGCGGCAGGGGCAGCTGCAGGGGGCCGCGGTTCTGGTACCCTGAACCGGGACAGCAGAGCGTTCGTGGCGGAAGTACACGGGCCAGCCCCTTTGGCGGCGGCTGGCGGTTCCCTGCGCGCCGCAGCGCCATAAACCGTTGCGCAAACCGGCATTGGTGACCTAGCGTAAGAAGAGTGATTTTGCCGTAAAGCCATTGGGGAGAGTGTTATGGGTGCGTTTGATGTGCGTGGCGGGGAGCTGAAGAAACTCATAAAGCTGGCAAAGAAGCAGCCGGTTACTTTTGCCTACAATCCCGGCAGCGGGCCCAAAGACGACTACTTCGGCATGGACCGCCGAAAACCTGCCAAGGTGGTGGGCAAGGCAGCAAAGGACGAGGGTGTCGGCACCAAGGCGGCATTTGGCACCGCCACGGTCGAGGGCAAGGTCCTGTCGCTCACATGCATAAAGACCGTTCCCTCAATCGCAAAAAAGCTCAAGAAATACCTGCTGTCCGAAAAGGTCCGGCTGAACGTTCAGGTGCTGGACGAATCCGGCAAGGTGCTGGAAGCCGAAATCGAGGAGGACCTGCCGGACGATCCCGATCTGGCGGAGGAGGGCGCCAGCCAGCAAACCGGGACTCCGCAGCCGGAGGCCAAGCAGCCGGAACAGAAAGAAGAGCCGCAAAAGGACACCAGCGGGTTGCGGGACCAGCTCAAGGCGCTGGGTGGCCGGATACAGGAACTGGAGACGGACACGGCCAAACTGTTCGGCAAGCACTACAAACAGCTGCTGGAACTGTTCAAGGCGGAACAGTTCGACCGGCTGGAGGCAGGGCTTGCCAAGGTTGGCCAGGCGCTCGACAAGCTGTCCTCAGCCCCGCCAGGCCCGGAAGAAAGCGAAGATCCGAACAAACCCAAATGGGAAGCGCTGCAGCCCAAGATCCAGGTGATCTACGATAAGGCCGTTGCGGCCGCGCCCACTGCCGCCGAGAAGCTGCAGGCGGCCTGGGCGCAGGTGATTGCGCTGGCCAAGGGCGGCGAATACGGCAAGGCCATTGCGGCGGCCAAGAAACTGGTGCCGGCGCTGCAGAAGCTGGCCCAGCCGGCGCCGCAGCCGGAAGCGAAGCAGCAGACTGAAGCGCGGCCTGAGGCCACGGATACGCAAAGCGAAGGCGATGAAACCGGGACCGGAAAAGAGCCCACTGATCAAGGCAGCGGAAATTTTGAGAAGGCCAAGGAGACCCTGACACGGCGGCTCTCCGCGATGGAGAAAGCGCTGGATGTAGCGCGGCGGGTGCTGCCGGAACAGTCCTCTGCCATCGACAAGCTGACTGCTGTCATCACCGGTCTGGAGGACGAGAAGGGGCTGGCCGCTGCCCGCAAGGCGGCCAATGACCTGCAGGGGATCGCTGATGCCGGCGCCGAGCGCGCCGCCCAGATCGCCGCGGCTCTCGAAGAGGTCGAACGGGTGCGCGGCTATATCGAGCATATGGGGCAGGAGTTTGAAACGAGCTTGGGCGACACCCCGCCGGCGCGTCTGAGCCAGCCGCTGGATACCGCCAAGGACGGGCTGTCCGGAAAAGATGAAATCGATCCCGTCAAGATCGGCCAAACGGTCGAAGAGGCTATGCGTCAGCTGGAGCAGAGCGAAAGGGACATCGCCCAGCTGCTGGCTGACAAGGCGGCCTGGGAAGCGCAGCTCGAACTGTTCGAGCCCCGGGTGAAGGCGCTGGAGAACCACAACAAGAAGGACGAAGAACCGGTCAAGGCCCGGATCAAGACGATCACTGACGGGCTGGCTGCGGCCAAGGTGCTGGCAGGGGAGCACAAGTACAAGGAGGCGCTGGCCGCCTTGCCGCCCCTGGCCAAGACCTGCGCCGAAGCCGAGAAATACGCAGACGCCTGTTCGCAGTATTCGGCGCTCTTTGCGGACCGCAAGAAACGGGTCGATGATCTGCTCTCCGACTACCCGCTTGGAGACGCTTCGGTGCATGATCTGATCAAGGGTACCCTGCGCAAGATCAAGGAGGATTTCGACGCCGCAGAAGCCAAAGGGACGGCAAATCCCCCCGAATATGGCGTGGCAATGAAAACGCTGGAGCCCATGGCGGACCGCGCCCAGCAAGCAAGATGGCGGGCGGAACGGGCAGCCAGCTACACCAAGAAGATGAACGATGTGAAAGGGTACCTCACCGACCGTGAAAAACACCCTGATGCCTCCGAGGTCAAACTCTACCTCGGCCAAATGCGCAAGCTGATTGCGGACGCGGACATCTCCAAGACCAAGAGTTTCCTGAAATCCCTTTCAATGCTGGAGCGTGCGGACAATCTGGACAACACGCTTTATGACGCGATGAAACGGTCCAAGGACTTCAAGGCCGCCTACAAGACCGCAGAGCAGAATATCAAGGACCTCAAGGCCCATGACGGCCACGAAGGCATCACCAAGCACATCTCCGGGCTGGAGACGGATCTTGCCTCTGCAAAGGTCAAAGGCGAGGAGGCCAAGTTCCTGCATGGCCAAAAGATTTGCGAAGCGATCACTGCGGAGTTTGCCAAACTTCAGGCGCTGGCACAGGACTACAAGGCCTACCTGGATGCCAAGAAGCTGCTGAAGACCGCCAAGGATGCCTGGGATGCCAAGTACATCGGCAAGGTAAGCGGGCTGACCGACCAGGTAACAGCGCTGGAAGGCAAGGCCACTGATGCGGTGGCCAAGGAAGACTACAAGCTGGCCAAGAAGCATATTGATGAAGCCAAGAAGGTGGCGGACACCGCCAAGTCGGAAGCCGACATCTTTGCCCGCAACGCGGGGTATGTCGACAACGTCAAATCGACAATCGAATCCGGTTCAGGCGACTTTTCAGGGGTCATCACTTCGATTGAATCCTTCAAGACCTCCCTGGACGGGCTCGACAAGGACAATATTTTCACCACGGAGCTCACCAATGCGGTCAAGCCGGTGCAGACGGCACAAGGCAAAATCGGCAAGAGCCCGCAGGACGATGCTGGGATCAAGGCCGATCTGGAATCGGCGCGCAGCCAGCTGGCCGCTCTTTTGGACAAACTCGTTCAGTACAGTGTCTACAAACGCGCCCGTGACGCCCACAAATCGGCTTACACGTCGGCTACGGCCAAGGACCGCGGCGAGGCCCTGAAGACAGAAACCGAGGCAATCGACAAGGTGTTCGAGGATGCCAAGCAGAAGGCAGAGACCACCAAGGATCCCGCGGCTGCAGTTACTGAAATTGCCAAACTGACGGCCTTGCTGCGGGACCTGGAGCGCAAGGCGGCAGACTATGACGCCTATGACGCTTTGCTCAAGGGCGCCATCAAGCAGCACAATGACTGGTTCGATGCCGCCAATGGCACCTATGGCAAACCCAAGGACGTGCTGGACAAGGAGTTCGCCAAATATGGCGAGCAGAAAACAGCCGCGGAAACCGATGCCAACAGCAAAAAGTGGAAGGATGCGCTGGCCAAGCTGCAGAAGGCCAAGGAGAGCGTTGATCTCTACAGGAAAATGTTTGCTGATTACATCAAGGCCGTCGACGAGAAGAAGGATGAGATCACCGACCGCCTGTCACCGGTAGATACCGATCCGCTGGTCAAGGACGACTATGACGCGATGAAGCCGAAATTGGACAAGATCGACGCGCTGATCGCGGACCGGCAATACGATCAGGCCATCGCGCTGATCAATACCGCGGCCTGGGATATCTACCGAGCGCAGGACAAAATCACCCGCCATGCAGAGCTGAAGCCCAAGCGCGATACGGCCGGTGAGGCTGTTCAGAAACTCTTCGAGGTACGCTGTCCGCCGGTTGAAGCGGACTATGTGCGGGCCAAGCGCCTGCTGGACCAGGTCGATGAGGAAGTCGCTGCCAATACTTACCCGAACGCGATGAAGATCGTGGATCAGATTGCGCCGATGTGCGTTGAGCCGACCCGCATCGGCAAGGAGCACAAAGAGTACAAACCCGTCCGGGAAGCCGCGGACAAGGCGGTGGCCGACCTGCGCAAGGACTATCCCAAGGACGATACCGTGGCGCTGCAGCTGGAACGGCTGGACATCCGCCTGGCCAAGCTCACCGGTGAGGAGGCCAAGCGCAAATTCGCGGAACTGAAGGCTGTGGCTCAGGCGATTGCGGATGACGCTGCCAAGGTTGCGGCGGCCGCCAAGTCCCAGGCGGCTCTGAATGGCATGGCCAAGGAACTGAAGGAAGCCGGCCCGACCGAGACCAAGGGCTTTGACAAACAGCTGGAAGCGGTGCGCGGCGAGTTGCAAAAGCTGCAGACCCATGACGGCAAGGACTGCCAGCAGGTCAAGGACCACATGGCCCGCATCCAGCGCCTGCTGGATGAGGCGGATCATGAATTCAATGAAACCGCCGAGGTTCCCTCGGCCCGGGACAAACTGGCCCAGGCCGCGTCCTCGGTCGCCCGCGCCTTCCTGCTGGCCGAGCAATACGTGCAGCTGGATGCCGAAGTGAAGGCGCTGGAGAAGCGCCATGGCGAGGAGAAGGCCAAGCACACCGAACCGGCGGCGCTGAAAGGGCTGTTCGATGCCTCCGCCCGGAACATTCTTGGCGCCAAAGGGGCGGTCGGCAAAGGCGAGTTCAATACCGCCATGCAGTTTGTCAAAGCAGCCGAAGAGCTCCTGGACAAGGCGGTGGGCATCGGCACGCATCACGCTGCCTACAAAACCAAGCTCGGGGAGGTGAAGCCGCGGGTCGACGCGCTGGTCAGCCACACGGCCCACTACAGCGTTGCCGAAGAGGTGGACGAGGCCCGTCTCTATCTGTCAGCGGCCGAGGAAATGGCCGCCGCACTCAAGCCCAAGGAGGCGCTGGACAACCTCAAGAAGTGCGAGAAGATCTGCACCATCGCCGAGGTGAAAGCGGATATGCACTCCAATGAAGAGCCGGATGAGGCCAAAATCAAGAAGCTCCTGGAGACCAAGGAAGGGATGAAGGAGCTGGACGAGATGTTCGAAACCCTTGACCCGTCGGTCAAGCGCAAGGCCTGTAAGAAAGTCCTGGAAATGCGCTTCGGCATGGAGCTGAAGCAGACCACCGACAAGGCAGGCAATATCCCGGATACCGACCTTGAGGCGATGGCACCTAACGTGACCCGGCTGTTCTCGCTGATGGCTGATCTTGATGAGGGGCACACCAGCCAGAACCCGTCGATGGCCTTGGTCCAGCGTTTCGGCACCGAAAAGGGCACTTCCTCCTTCGGCAAGAGCTACAGTTTCGCCAACAAGCGGATGACCAAGAACGTCAAGCTGCGCATTGGCCGTGCCGAGATGCCAGAGGAGACCGTCATCGGCCAGGAATGGCAGCTGGGCGAGGTGGACGAGAATTGCAAGCCGGTGGACGATACCCCGGCGCAATCCTTCAACTGGACGACGCTGCATGAAATCGGCCATGCGGTGGATGACAAATACGGCGTCATGAAACGCAACGGCTCCAGCAAGAAATACGGGGGCTGGAAGGAATACGGCGGTGACGTCAGCGAGATCGCCGACAAGGCGGCCAAACATTTCAAGTATGACAAGTCGTACATCGCTTCCTACCTGTCCAAACCGGGCGGCAACTATGCCAAGCCGGACCCCGCCGGCGGTGCCGAGGCGGATGAATGGGACCAGCGGCGGCTGGAAGCCGAAGCCTGGTGCGACTCGATCCGCTCGGACAAGACCATCTGGTACAGCGCGACCGAGACGAAACGGCTGCAGATCGGCGGCCGGGTCTATCAGGAAGCCTATTCCGGAAAATGGGTCAGCTACGAGTTTGCGGCCCGGTCGCAAGGGGTGCGCGGCTACCAGTTCCGGGCGCCTGGCGAATGGTTCGCCGACATCTATGCCGCCTTCCACAGCGGCAAGATGAACCCCAAGCACCCGGCCCGCGAGTGGCTGGAAAAAGACATGAGCAACTAAAGGGGCATACCAATGTCAATCATGAATGATATCACCGTGACCTGCCCCTCGTGCGAGGAGCAGATCACCGTCACCCTGGCCGAAAGCGTCAATGCCGACCGGCGTCCGGACCTGCGGCAGGACATCATCGAAGGCACGTTCCAGGTTGTCGCCTGCAGCAGCTGCGGCACCGAATTCATGCTGGATCCGGTGCTGAACTATCTCGACATGGCGCGCGGCCAGTGGTTTTCGGTTCAGCCCGCGCAGCGGCTTGGCGATTGGGTTGCCCTCGAAGATGAGGCCCAGGGCACGTTTAATCTGGCCTATGGCGGCCAGGCATCGGCCGAGGCGCGGGCAATCGGCGATGAACTGTCGCCGCGGCTGGTGTTCGGCTGGCCTGCGCTGCGTGAGAAGCTGCTGATCGGCGACGCTGAGCTGGAAGACAGCATCGTCGAACTTACCAAGCTGGCGATGATCCACGGCTTGCCCGGCGCGCCAATACAGACCGGTGTCGAGATGCGGCTGGTGGACATGCAGGACGATGGCGGGCTGGTGTTCCAATGGGCCGACATGTTCTCCGGCGATGTGCTGGAAACCTTGGTAGCGCCGCGGGCTCTGTATGACAGCATCATTGAGGCGCCGGAGGCCTGGGCGGAGATGAAAGCCTCGGTCGAGGACGGGCTGTTTGTCGACATTCAAAAGCTGTTCGTTGGAGAAGGCCGCGCAGCGGGCTGATACGCAGGCCCCGGTGCAATCCCCGCGGCTCTCAATTGGGCCCGCAGCACATTTGCACCCGAAAGCGAGTGAGACAGAGGTGCGGAGCCTCAGGCTTCAGCGCATTTGCATCACTCTTTTGGCTTTTTCGCGTTGGGAAGAAGGTCGACCGGCAGCGGGAACACAACTGTCGTGGTCCGGCCCGTTGCAATGTCGGTCAGCGCATTGAAGTAGCGCAGCTGCATGGAATTGGGCTGCGTGGCCAGCAGTTTGCCCGCCTCGACCAGCTTGGATGCGGCCTGGAATTCGCCGGCGGCGTTGATGACCCGGGCGCGGCGGAGCCGCTCTGCTTCCGCTTGCTTGGCGATGGCGCGGACCATGCTTTCGTCGATATCCACGTGCTTGATCTCGACGTTTGCCACCTTGATGCCCCAGGCGTCGGTCTGGCGGTCGAGGATTTCCTGGATGTCGGCATTGAGCTTGTCGCGTTCGGAAAGCATTTCATCCAGCTCGTGCTTGCCCAGAACCGATCGCAGGGTGGTTTGCGCCAGCTGGCTGACGGCAGCCCGGAAATCCGCGACGTTGATGATCGCGCGCTGCGGGTCGACGATCCTGAAATAGATCACCGCGTTGACCTTGACCGAGACATTGTCGCGGCTGATGACATCCTGGCTGGGCACATCCTCGACAAACATGCGCAGGTCTGTCCGCACCAGCTGCTGGACCACCGGAATGATCAGCACAAAGCCGGGCCCCGAAACCCGGGTGAACCGGCCCAGCGTGAACAGCACCCCGCGTTCATATTCGCGGAAGATGTAGACTGCCGCCTGCAGGAAAAGCGCCAGCAGGACGACTGCCAGCAGATAGGCGACCCAATCGAAAGGAAGTGCTTCCATCTCATTCTCCCCTGGTTGTTCCCGGTCCTGATCCGGTGTCGGCCACAACATGCAGTGTGAGGTCCTTGATCCCGTTGACGCGGACGTATTGGCCCGGCTGCAGGCCGGAAAGCCCCTTCGCCTGCCAGCGCTCGCCCTCCACCCAGACAAAACCGCTGCCATCTTGCCAGTCGAGCACTCTGGCTTTGGCCCCGATCATGCGTGCCGACCCCGATACCAGCTGCCGCCGGTAGACACGGATCGTGTAGCCGAGCAGCAGAACCAGCACCGCGGCGCTGGTCAGTGCCATGCTGGCGATCAGCCACCAAGAGACGCGGAAGGCGGGTGTATCGGCATCCACCAGCATCGCCGCGCCCAGCGAAAAGGCGATCAGCCCGCCAAGTCCCAAGACGCCGAAACTTGGCGAAAATGCCTCGGCAACCATGAAGGCCACACCGATCCCCAGGAGCGCCAGGGCTGCGTAATTCAACGGCAGCTGGTTGAGGGCAAAGAGCCCCAGGGTGAGACAGATCGCCCCCACAACACCGGGCACCAGGGCGCCGGGATTCCAGAATTCGAAGATCAGCCCGTAGACCCCAAGCATCATCAGCACCAGGGCCACATTCGGGTTCGACAAAACGCTGAGAATACGGATGACCATGTCCATTTCGACCCGCTCGACCGGCAGTCCGGCGGTGAAAATCTGCTTCCGGGCTTCCCCCATCACCACACTGCGCCCGTCGGCATCGCGCAAAAGAGCGTCAAGGTCGGCAGCAACCAGATCGATGACATTGAGCTCCAGCGCTCTGGTTGCAGACAGGCTCTCGGCCTGGCGCACTGCTTTTTCGGCCCAGTCCGCATTGCGGCCGTGCAGCTCCGCTAGGCTGCGGATCAGTGCGGCCGCGTCGTTGGTTGCCTTGGCCTCCAAAGCGGTCTTGGGCGCCGTTGGGCTGCGGGCCGGGCTGCCGTTGGTGTCTTTCTCCTCATCCCGCTCCCCTCTGGGGTCCCGGTCGGGCAAGCCGTCGGGAAGCCCGCCGATAGCGACAGGTGTCGCCGCGCCCAGGTTGGTTCCAGGCGCCATCGCCGCGACATGGCTGGCATAGAGAATATAGGTCCCGGCGCTGGCCGCATGGGCTCCGGGCGGGGCCACATAGGTGATCACAGGCACCTGAGACTGCAGTATCAGCGAAATGATCTCGCGCATCGCATCGGCGAGCCCGCCAGGCGTGTTCAGCTGCAGCACAACCGCCTCCGCAGGCGGATCCCGGGACTGCTGGAGCACCCGCTCAACATGATGAACGGTTGCCGGGCCGATCGGGCCTTCAATCACTGTGAACAGCACATGATGTCCGGCAGCGCCTTCGCTTTCGGTCTGGGCTTTCAGGGGCTCCGCTGCAAGCAAGGCCAGGACGATCAGACCAAGAAGCAGAAGCAAACGTTTCGCAATTCCCATGCGGTTTCTCCACCGCACAATGTAGTGCGGGGACTACAAGCCTCAAATCGGCGCCTTTTTTGCACTTGCCGCGCAAGGCAGCAAACCGGGCTGCTGTGTCCGCGCCTGCCGTCCTCTGACCAGTCACCCGACCCGCAGCGGTTTCCGTTTGCGCCCCCAGTCGCCGGGCGGCCCTTCAAATACACCGGGTAATACGGTGCCGCAGTTCCGGCACTGCCCGTCATCCGTCAGGTTCCATTGCAAAATCTGATACCAGTCGCGGCCGATCACCAGTCCGCCGCAACCCAAGCAATAGCTCGACTGCCCCTCCTCGTGGTGGGTGTTGCCGACATAGACGTGCCGCACGCCGGCTGCCCTGGCGATTTCTTGCGCCCTCAAAAGGGTCGCCTGCGGCGTCGGCGGCACGTCCGACATCCGGTAGTCCGGATGAAAGGCCGAAAAGTGCAACGGCACGTCCGGCCCGAGCTTATCAACCACCCATTCGGACATCTCCGCCAGTTCCGCGTCGCTGTCGTTGCAGCCGGGGATCAGCAGCGTCGTCAGCTCCACCCAGCAGCCGGTTTCTTTCACGGCATACTCGATGGTCTCCAGCACTGGCGCCAGGTGCGCGGCGGTGAGTTTCCAATAAAATTCTTCGGTGAAAGCCTTCAGATCGATGTTCGCCGCATCCATGTTCGCAAAGAACTCTTCGCGCGGTTCGGGCGTTATGTAGCCGGCCGTGACCGCCACGCTGCGGATGCCTTTTTCGTGACAAGCCTGCGCGATGTCGACAGCGTATTCGTGAAAGATCACCGGATCGTTGTAAGTATAGGCGACCGAGACCGCCCCGGCCCTGTCTGCCGCATCGGCAATCATCTCCGGCGTGGCATAGTCCGACAGGCTCGCGACCTCGCGGCTCTTCGATATTTCGTGGTTCTGGCAAAACTTGCAGGCGAGGTTGCATCCCGCCGTGCCAAAACTCAGTACCGGCGTCCCCGGCAGAAAATGGTTCAGCGGTTTTTTCTCGATCGGGTCGATGCAGAAGCCCGAGGAGCGGTTGTAGGTATCCAGCACAATGCGCTGGCCCTCGCGTTTTCGCACAAAGCACAAGCCGCGCTGCCCCGGCTTAAGTGCGCAAAAGCGCGGGCACAGCTCGCAAACGAGCCTGTCATCCTCGGGTCGGCCAGACCAATAACGCGCGGTTTTCACGGGCGGCCTCTCCGTTTTCTGGTGGATATTTCCTATATAGTAACAAATCACAGGCGTAGGAGGGGCACCGCAAAAGGGGCGGGACAATGTCTGAACGCAGTTGCCGTTTCGCCGGCACGTTCTTTACCGCTGACGGTGACCAGCTCTCGGCGGAGGTCGGGGCATTCCTCGAGGCAGCGGAGCAGACTGGCCAGGCTGGGGAGGCCGCGGCGCGGGCCATTGTTGCCCCGCATGCCGGTTACCGGTTTTCCGGCAGCCTGGCCGGGCTGTCCTATGGTGCAGTGACCTGGTCCCCGAAGCGTATCGTGGTGCTGGGGCCGTCGCACCGGCACTGGTTTCACGGCCTCGCTTTCCCGTCTCAGGACAGATTCTCAACCCCGCTTGGCGTACTTGCGATCGACCGGCCCGCCTGTGAGGAGCTGGCGGTGGCCGGCTTGGCGCATGACGAAGATGCGGCGCATGACAACGAACACGCTATCGAAACCCAATTGCCTTTTATCCGGACACTCTGGCCGGATGCGCAGATCGTCCCGCTGGTCTGCGGCGATGCGCCGGCCGGGCAGGCCGCCGCGGCAATTGATGCGCTTGCCGGGCCTGAGACACTATTTGTCATTTCCTCTGATCTCAGCCATTTCCTGAGCCGGAGCGCGGCACGGGAAAGAGACGCCGAAACCGCGCGTCTGCTGGAAAACGGCTTAGCGGAGGAATTGACACCTTACCGTGCTTGCGGCGCCAAGTGCCTGCAGGGCTGGCTCCTGTCCCATGCCGGCCAAGGAACCAAGGCGCTGCGGCTTGGCATGGGGGACAGCGCATCGGAGACAGGCGATACGTCCAGCGTCGTCGGTTATGGCGCCTGGGCCTTTTATCCGATGGACGCGGCAATGCTGAGCGGCAAATCCCGGGCCGAGTTGCTGGACGTGGCGCGCGGCGCCATTTCCAGGCGCCTGGAAACGCAGCACGAAGCGGAGGCCCTGCCGGACGCGGCGTCAGCCCCGTTGCAGACGTTTGCTGCCAGTTTTGTGACACTCACCTGCGGCGGCGAGTTACGCGGCTGCGTCGGCACCCTTGAAGCGCGCCGGTCCCTGGCGGAGGACGTGGCGGAGAATGCCCTTGGTGCAGGATTCCGGGATCCACGGTTCTCGCCTGTAACGGCCGGAGAACTGCGTAAGATCAGGATCGAGATCACAGTGCTGAGCAGAGCCCAGGAGATAGAGTTCTCCAGTGAGGAAGAGGCAATCTCCCGGATTGATCCGGGACGGGACGGATTGATCCTTTCCGTTGGCAGGCACCGGGCAACCTTCCTGCCTAAAGTCTGGGAGGGCCTTCGCGAGCCGCACGCCTTTGTTGAGGGTTTGAAGCGCAAGGCGGGTTTGCCCCGAGACTACTGGGCCGGGAACATCTCCCTGCACCGGTTCCGGGTGGAGAATTTCGCGGAAACCCTGGCGGGTTCCTGAGCGTCCTTTTGCAATGAGCGGCAACAGTTTGGATGTCAGATGAGCATTCCTGTCCAACCCCGGCTGATCAATGATCCCACTGGTGATCCCGGCTTGTACCTCGATTTCCGTTTCGGACGCCGCGCGATGCTGTTCGATCTCGGGGACACGGCGCCGCTTTCCCCGCGCGAACTTCTGCGGGTTTCCCATGTTTTCATAAGCCACGCCCACATGGACCATATCGCCGGCCTCGACCGGTTGCTGCGCCTGCGCCTGCATCGTCCGCGCCCGTTGCTGATGCTCGGGCCTCCGGGGTTCGTGAGGCAAATGCAAAGCCGCCTCAACTCCTTCACCTGGAATCTCCTGGACGAGACCGCCGTGGACTTTCGCCTGACGGTTCAGTCCTTTGACGGCGATCGCATCACCGAGATGGCTGAGTTCCGGGCCCGGGAGCGTTTCGCCCGGCGGGAATTGCCGCCGCCGGACATGGCGCCGGGCCGGGTTCTGTCTGAACCAGCGTTTGAGATCCGTGCGGCCGCCCTGGATCATGGCATACCGTCGCTGGCATTTGCCTTTCTCGAACGCGACCGTGTCAACGTCTGGCGCAACGGGCTTGCGGAACTGGGGCTGCCGGTTGGCCCCTGGATCAATGCCGCCAAGCAGGCCATTCGCGACAACCTGCCGGACCACACCGTCATCTCAGTGCCAGGTGCCGGGACGGTAACCCTTGGCGCGCTGCGGACCCGCGCGTTCCGAACAGGCAAAGGCCAGCATATCGCCTATGTGACCGACGCCGCCGATACCGGACCGAACCGGTCCCGCATCATCGGGCTCTCCCGCGCTGCCGACCAGCTGTTCATTGAGGCTGCCTTCTTCGAAGCCGACCGCCCGGTTGCCGCGGCAACTTGCCACCTCACTGCGCGGGCCGCCGGCGAGATCGCCAGAGAAGCTGGCGCCAAACGCGCAATCCCATTTCATTTCTCGGCGCGGTATGGAGCAGACTCCGCAAGCCTCGCCACCGAATTCCACGCTGCATTCGCCGCGCCCTGATCCATGCTGGCCGGAGGTGCCGCGGCAAACCGGTTTGATACGACAAGCGCAGGTTTAAGGGGCGTGACCGCATCGGGACCTTGTCCGGCCGGTTGAAAATTTGGCGGCGCATTGCCAGCCGGTACGACAGCTGCCCAAAGGTGTTCTAGTCCGCCATCGCACCTGCCGCCGCCGTCATCTTCCGGCTTTGAAATTCAATGAGTCTGGTGCCTGGCGGGCGTGATGAATCAGCCAGGCACAAGCCAGGCGGCTGTCTTGTGAATCAACATCTTATATTTACATAACCTCGCTTACACGTATCTTTTCTGTACCCGGGGCACATTCTAAACTGGGTTGCGACAAATTCCCTATCTTGCTGGAAAGCAAGGAGAATGGAAGATGGCCCATACGGAGCTGGATTTGCGTGAACGGCGCACAATCGAAGATATGCTGAACGCAAA
>NZ_JBFCVS010000025.1:0-46938 GCF_040704725.1 Leisingera sp. JC11 | reverse complement strand
GGAGCATCAGGCCTGTGTCCCGCGGCAGCGCCAATTCCGAATATTTGAGGTTCGGAATTGGCCCTGCCGCTCATGGCTGGGGATTTTTCAAACGGCGGTTTTGGGGAGATTACGTCCGGCGATTACAGCACGTTCAGGATGCCGTCTTCCACTGCCAGAGTCAGGACCTTACGGATGATGATTGTGTGTTTGGCCTTGGTCGATTCTGCCAGCCGCTTTGGCCGGTTCCCGTCCAGATGAATCAGGTAGTCCCGCACCTTGCCGGTGGTGATCTTCGTAACGTCGTACTTCCCAAAATAGCAGATCAGCCCGTCCTTTGATCGGTTCAGCAGCTTGTTGTCGCCGTCTGACCACTTGGACTTGCCTTTCTGAATGCCCATCAGCTTCTTGGCGTAGTGCTCGAAGCTGGTGGCCTTCTTCTGAGCATGGTCGCTGTTGGCCTTGCTGCGGTATGAGTCGGCAAACTCATAGGCCACTTCAATCGCTTCGAGACGCGATGTCTCCTTGGAGGAACGGCTAACATATTTCCCTGCAAGCGGGTCTCTGATGCGGATGTAGTAGTAGGGGCTGCGCGCTATCTTGTAGATCGCCAGCCCCTTCCGGAGGTGTTTGATCGTTGTAATTCGATTTTCGGAATCTTTGGCCAAACCGAGCCCATATGAGAAGTGTATAACCGTGTATAACTTTTAGAGTCGGCTCCGATGATCATCAACGGGCGAAATTCTTCAGTTATATCAGGATGTTATGGTGCCCGGGGGCGGAATCGAACCACCGACACGAGGATTTTCAATCACATGCCTATTTTTAAAATCAATGCTTTACAACTATCTACGTGACTTACTACGTAACTTGCATCATGGGAGCCACCCGCTAACGCATTGATTAGGCCTGTAAAATATCCGATACCGCGACCATATGTCAGCTATGCGCACATTCCATTTCTGGTATAATAGCCGTGCAGCTTTGAAGATATATTCTGAACTTCGTTCAAGAACAGACAGAAGTCTATGACTCAGAATTCCCAAAGACCATGGAATAGTGGAAAGCACTGCGCATTACAGCTGCACGGCTAGATAGTCGGTCTCATTGTGAGTTAAGCTGATCATTTTCAACCGCAACAGGCCGCACTTTAGCACTAGACAGGTTTCATCTATCGCACGGCCCATCTCGATGAAAAAAAGTGGCTGGCCGTTCTGACATATGCTGACAGAAGCGTTTCGGTAAATCAGACTTTCGGGCAGATTGCAGCTAAGGTCGGGTAAGAGCCCATACTGACCAATGCTGCGTATGGAACCAATGGCAGTTCTAAGGCAATTACCATCCTGGTACTTAGATCTGGCGTCGAGCGCTGTTCTGAAGTGAGGGCGGTGACACTTTTCTTACATGTGCGGCGGCAAGAAAAAATTTTAGCTGAAAAGATCTAATTCCTTGGTCATTTCGAGCCAGTTGTCTATCCGAGCGCGTGATATCTCGGGTTCTTGCTCGGCCACTGCATGGATTGCGAAATTCAGCATCGAATTCAATGCCGCGGTTGATTCAAGGAACAGGCCGGTTTTGGACTCCACATGAAAGACATGCTGGGTATAGCCATAGGCCCAGTTGTTAAATTCATCTGTGAAAACGACGATCTGAAACCCCATCCTTCTGGCGATCCGGCAGGTCTTTTCCGCTTCTCGCGCATAGGGCTGAATATCGATCAGGATCAGAACGTTTCTGGTATCCTGGATGGAGGCTGCGGGGGGCGCCCATTCGACCAAACCGCCCTCATGAACGGAAAGATGGCGGACCGCGTCCCTGACGATGCCAAGACGCCGTGCAAAATCTTCGGCCATGCCGCGCACCGTTTGAAAGCCGGTCACAAACACCCTTTCCGCCTCGTGAACGCAGGAAACCATGCCCTGCCATTCCGCACGGGCGAGCTGGCTGGAGAGCTTGCGAATCGCATTGCTTTCCGCCTTGAGGATCACACTGTCGCTTGTTGACAGAAGCCGCATGAAACGCTCGGTGCTGTCCACCTGCGTCTGAGGCGTTTGGGTTTTCAGCTGTTCCTTGAGATCGCGGATGCCGCGATAGCCGAGCTTTTTCAGAAACCGGCTGACAGTGATTTCGCTGACCCGTGTCGCTGCAGCCAGGGACGCGCCAGTCTCAAGCCCGATACGCGCTTCGTTGTTCAGTATGTACCGGGCTATGCCCGCTTCAGATTTGGTCAGCCCGGGCAAGTTCGCGCGAATGTTCCTGAATACGGGTTTCGCTTCCATTTATGTTATCTTTCTGTCATTCGTACCATTTGCTACTATGACTACCAATCTCATGCAAGGGTTCCCGCAATGGCTCAGTGCGGTCCGCTAGGTGCGTGAAGCCGCGGTTTCACGCCCGCGCCTTTGAGCCTGACAAGGCAAAACAAGCAACTTTGAGGAAAATCATGAGACGCCTTACCACAACCGCCATTGCGCTGGTCCTGTCAGCCACATCCGCATTCGCCGAGGGGAACTTGGTGATTTATCACTGGTTCGAATACATCCCGCAGGCGCTACTGGACAAATTCAGCGAAGAAACCGGCGTTACGGTGACCATGGACACCTACGACTCGAATGAAGCGATGCTGGCCTCTCTCAAAGCCGGGGCTCTTGGCACCTATGACGTGGCTGTGCCCACGGATTTCATGGTAAAGATCATGGCGCAGGATGGTCTGCTGGACACCATCGCCGACGGCGAATTGAAGAACAAGGCGAACATCGCGTCTGAATGGGCCGACCCAAGCTTCGATCCGGGCCGGGCGCATTCGATTCCCTATCAGTGGGGGTCTTCGTCGTTCATGGTTGATACGGCAACCTATGGCGGCGACATCGACACAACAGATATCCTCTTCAACCCACCTAAAGAACTATCCAACAGAATCAATATACAGGACAGCCAAAGTGACCTATTTGCGCTGGCCGCCCTGCATCTGGGCATTCCGCAATGCTCAACGGACCGCGAGCAACTGAAAGCGTTGAACGACATGCTGCAGGCAGCCAAAGAGCATTGGACCTCTTTCAACTCGGACACCGCAAAGGAAGTGCTCGTGT
Source organism: Leisingera sp. JC11 (assembly GCF_040704725.1). Lineage (NCBI taxonomy): Bacteria > Pseudomonadati > Pseudomonadota > Alphaproteobacteria > Rhodobacterales > Roseobacteraceae > Leisingera > Leisingera sp. JC11. The sequence goes on along the minus strand of NZ_JBFCVS010000025.1, from coordinate 43,870 downwards.
CGGGCGATGTGGCTGTTGGACAGATCACCCATGGCTTTGCCGCCAAGGCCCGTTCGGAAAAAGACAGCCTGAAATATGCTTTCCCGACGGAAGGCTATGTTGTCTGGATGGACAATGTCGTGCTTCTGAAGGATGCGCCCAACCGTGAAAACGCCCTGAAGTTCATGGATTTCCTGCTTGAGCCGGAAAACATCGCGGCAGTTGCGAACTATGCGCGCTATGGCACGGGCGTCACCGGCGTCGGGGACTTCCTTGATCCCGAGCTGGCGACACTGCCCGAGGCGAACCCGCCTGCGAACGCGGGCACGCCGGTGTTCGTTGAAGCCTGCGATGAAGCCACTCAGGCGGTGTATGACCAAATCTGGACAAACCTGAAAAAATGAACCGAATGGCCCGCCGGGAATATCCGGCGGGCTGACCCCGGAACCGACAGACGAGCAAAAAGATGAAGACAAAACTGCGCGCGCGCGAATTGGGCCTGCCATTCAAGGGCGAAACCGGCCCTTACAACGCTATCACCGATATCGAAGGTTTGAAGATTGGTTTCACAACACTGACTGACCCTGACCGCAATATCCGGACCGGTGTAACAGCAATCCTGCCGCGCGGGGACGCATCAGAACCTAAGCCGGTTTGGTCCGGACAATATGCTCTCAATGGCAATGGTGAGATGACCGGGACCCATTGGATCAACGACGCTGGGTATTTCGTGGGCCCGATCTGCATCACCAATACCCATTCTGTGGGCATGGTGCATCACGGAGCCACGCGCTGGATGCTTGATACCTATGCGGATTACTTCCGCAAAGAGCACGCTTGGGCGATGCCGGTTGTGGCGGAAACCTATGATGGTGTTTTGAATGACATCAATGGCCAGAACGTCACCGCCGAGCATGCGATCGGCGCGCTGAGCAGCGCCGCATCGGGGCCTGTCGCCGAAGGGTCTGTTGGCGGCGGCAACGGCATGATCTGCTATGAGTTCAAGGGCGGCACGGGCACCGCCTCGCGCCGGATCGAAATCGGGGGAGAAACCTATACCGTGGCCGCGCTTGTGCAGGCCAATCACGGGATCCGGCCATGGCTCAACATCCTGGGCATGCCGGTTGGAGAGTTGATGCCCGAGGACCGTATCCTCGAACAGGAAACCGGCTCGATCATCGTCATACTCGCCACCGACGCTCCGCTTTCTCCCCTGTCATTGCGACAGGTCGCCAAACGGGCGGCCATCGGCATCGGGCGCGGCGGCAGCCCTGGAGGGAACAATTCGGGTGATATTTTCCTGGCGCTGTCGGTTGCCAACGAACAACGCATGCCGCAGGTGGAGGCGGCGTTGACAACTCGCACGGAGCTCAACATGGAATTGCTTGATCCCTTCTACCTTGCGGCTGTCGAATGCGTGGAAGAATCCGTTGTGAATGCGATTGTCGCAGGTGAAGACGTGCCCTCCTTCAAGCCTGAAGGGCGGGTTTGCAAGGGGATCGACACCGCTAGATTGAAAGCGCTCTTTTGCTGAATAGAAGCTTGAAATTGTCGTCGTGAAGCGCCAGGTGCGGCCATTCGCGTCATCAAAGTGAGGGGCGGCATTGTCCGCGTCTGAGCCGTTCGCCAAGTTCAGGGCGAATGTCAGCATTTGCGCGGATCAAGCTCACCGCAAACAAGGCATTGCCAGACTGTCGGTTTCCAGCTCTCAGTAGGTCGGAAGACTGCTTTGTAGCCTTGCTTGCGCTTCTGATTAGATTCTGTCACTTCCATAACCAGATCTTGTAAGCCTCTGTCCTTCTGTAGAATTTACAGCCAACTCATTTGTCCGACTGGATTGGTGTGATGTCGATGGAGCCAAGGACGCTCTGGACCGTTTGCCACATCAGGTGATGGTTCAAAATTCGGCACACTAACAAGACCATGCCTTGTGCTTTGGGGAACTGCCAAGATACGGTCCCTCGAGCGAAAATGAGGCAGAACAGCAATGAATATCGTTTACCATGAACAACAAAATGGAGCGCTCCCGCGTGGCAAACTGACCGACGCGCAATATGCTCTAGCAAGTGGCTTCGTCGCGAACTGGAACCGGACACGCGAAACGATCATTGAAATGGCAAAACTCGCCAAGCAGATCGAAGACCTTCCGTTCCGAGAGAAAAGGCCGATCAAAGCGCACCTGGAGACACACGCGAAAATCTCAAGTTCGGTTCTGTCCCGGCTTGTCAAGATCGGCAAGAATAGCGTGTTGATGAACGAAAATAACCTTCCATTTCTGCCTGCGTCCTACAACACACTCTACGCACTGGCGGACAAGGACGAAAAACTAGACGACAATGGTGCCACACTAACAAGCGCCATTCATGGGGGTAAGATTACGCCCAAACTATTGCGCAAAGACGTGGATGGGATTTTCCAGCAAGAACCGAAAAGTCAGGCAGAGATTGACGCAGAAAAACAGGCAAAGAACATAGCTGCTGGTCCGTCTATCAAGGTGACTATCAAGGGCAACTTCACAAACGTTCCGGCCGACAAACTTCAAGCACTAAATGATCTTTGCAAAGACCTCGCAGAATGCGGCGTTGTCGTCGGCTTGAATGAGGTGAACAGAGTTGGGTAAGTCTTACGCGGCATCCAAGAGCGACCTCGGCGTTTTGCGCAAGTTCGCAAACTGGTCGAACTCGTTTCAGGTATTCGAGGATGAACGATATGAGATCGGCTTTTTGCCGAACATCTCTTTAAATCACTTGATGATTGCGGAAGGGTTTTTCACAGGAAAAGCACCACCGCCGGGTTATTACTCAACAGAAGCGCTTAAAGAGCAAGGCAAATATGTTGTCGAAGACAAGCCATTCTTTGACCAGCCGTTCATTATCGATCCAAACATTGCATCGGATGAACTGACCAAGTTTTCGATAAGTGCCGAAATATGGAAAGAAGCTCAGGGAAGTTTCGTGAGTCACCTCGGTGACGGAAGCGCTCTAAAAAACCTGTTCATTGTTCCAGTTGACGAACATGCCTCCACCTATATCGATGGGCATGGGGTCGAAATGCAGTATCGTGGGTTTTACAAAGACAGCCACGGAAACGAGCACTCTATGGATGCAGTGCCGTTTGTTTCATCATGGTCTCCGCCAGCCTTTACGATCTTTCCCAAATCTTCCGTGAACGTCGGAAAAGCGTTCCGATTGCGCACTAGATTTTTTAGAGCGATGCCGACCGAAGACTACACAGTCACAACTCTCGCAAATCACACAATGGTTTTTGAATCAGTCGAACATGGTTTTGTAATCTATCTGCGCGGCTGGATGCACGAAGACCACCACGAGATGAAGCCACTTCGAACATCCGAAGATGATTGGATTGTAGGAGGCACAAAGAGCCTCATGGCGAGGTTCGATAAGGTTCACGGCCATCAGGAAAAAATCAAGATAACCGAAGTCTCCGCCCTTTCAGGTAAACAAAAGCTCAAATCGCCCAGACGAAGATCTCCTTCTCGAAGCGAACAAAAGGGTTACGTGAATCCAGATCAGGCATATGAGAACTTTATGAACTCGCCCAGCGTTCAGCCGAATTACTATGATCCACTTACCGATCTTCTTGAATCGGAAGCAGATGCGGTAATTGCCTCTCTCAATGGCGGCATTACCTCCAAAGTACACACGAGAGAACAGTTTAAGATTGTTCCGGATCAAGGCGCTGTCGAGCAACCTGATTGGGTAAATCATTGGAAGGGAATGCCTGACTTCAAGAATGAAAAGGGTCTTCCTTTTGATGAGCAGTCAGATGTTGATGACGAAGACGATGGAATTGACGAAGAAGCCAAGAATAAGGTGAAGATAAAGAATCAGCTTCTCAGGTGGATGGACGATAGCCGTACCCTTCCGCGCTATCCTGTCTACATCATTTCGAAAAGTCGCGCTCAGTACATGAAGACATCCAAATCTTTGGCAAAGATTAGAATACCTCATTATATCGCAGTCGAGCCCCAACAAGAGGCGGAATACAAAGAAGCCCTGACATTTTTCGGCTTATCTGAATATGCGACACTATTGATATTGCCGTTCTCAGATCACGGCGAAGGTCCCAGCTTAGCGAGGAACTGGTGCTGGGATCACTCAATAAGGAACGGGTTTGCTCGTCATTGGGTCTTAGATGACAATATCAACGACTTTTATCGCCTTCACAACAACGTCCGCGTTCGGGTCGACTCTGGTGCAATTTTTAGAGCAGCGGAAGACTTCGTCGACAGGTACGACAACCTTCCCTTGGCTTCGTTCGGCTACAGGCATGACTATGCTCCGAAATCAAAGTGGGCACCGATCAGATTGAACAGCCGAAACTATTCGATGTGTCTCATCGAAAATAGCTGCCCGTACCGGTGGGAAGGTCGGTATAATGAAGACACCATTTTGAGCCTGAGAATATTGCAACACAAGGAACCCAAACTTTGCACTCTGGAATTCTGCACATTCTTGCAAGGTAAGGAGGCGACCCAGACCAGCACGGGCGGCAACACCGACGAGTTTTACTGGGAAGGCACGTTCAAGAAATCGAAGTTCCTTTATGATCAACAACCAGTCGATTCTAGGGTTTGGTTTGAACATAACCGTTGGCATCACAAGGTGGATTATTCAATTTATACCCAGAGGCTACGCTTGAAAGATGGTGTGGAAGTACCGGAAGGTATCAACAACTATGGTATGTACTTCATATCAAACTTCACAAAGCCAGATCATTTACCATGGTAAACATTTTGACCGCTACTTCGTTCTGCTAAAGAGCTGCGTATCTAACGTCTGCATCAATTCAGAAGATCGCATGATGCCTCGCCAACACTCTGATTATGGTTCGTAACTTCAATAATCAGAATGGGTAAGGCCATGTTTTTCAACTATAAATTTCGGTCATGACTTTTCAGGCTGGATGGACCTGTTAGAATCTTGCGCATCAACGCAATTTTCTAATGGGTTCACGATGGCACAAGGCAAACAGGCAAAGATACTAACCAACGCTCAAATCCAAGCTGTGCTTCGCCACCTTGAAGCGGGGCGCAACGCGGATCGAAACAAGGTTATTTTCTTGCTAACCGTGAAAGCTGGTCTTCGCGCGAAAGAGGTTGCGGGTCTGCACTGGTCGTCAGTTCTGAATTCAGAAGGTGAGATCGGCGATCACATCGAACTGACAGATCAAACAAGCAAGGGGCGATCTGGGCGCATCATTCCGATGAACCGTGATTTGCGCAAATCTCTGGAGCTTTGGAAGACGGTTTGTACTGACAAGCGTCAACAGCGTGACGCTCCAACTTTCCCAGAACGTGCCATTGTCTGTACTGAACGGAGCGACAGCACGCCTGCGCAGGTTATCGTGAATATGTTTCAGCGTTGGTATCGCGACTTGGGTTTTGTTGGCGCGAGCTCGCACAGCGGTCGGCGCACATTTATCACGAATGCAGCGAAGAAGGTCGTGCAGGCTGGGGGTTCGCTACGCGACGTGCAGGAACTAGCAGGTCATTCAAGCCTGACGATGACACAGCGGTATATCGAAGGTGATACAGATGCCAAGAAACGACTGGTAAATCTTATCTAACTCAATAACTTCGCGGCATGATCGCTCTTCTCTTGGCGAACAAAACCTCGAACTGACCTCAATAACTCGAGCAACTACAAAAATGCAGGCACTTTTCTTCTCCCCACTCCAAAATGAACATGAGCGCGGCACAGTTGGCGCACTCGAAAGCTATTTCCAGAACCACCTACGGTGTCGCGTTGTTCGGCTGCCTGCACTTTCAAGTCAAACCGACGTTCCGTCATGGTTCTCAAACATCAAACTACAGATCGAGACTGCCGATATCCTAGTCATGGTTTCCCTTTCAAAGACGCTGCGCGTTTTAGGAAGCTATAGCGAAGAAATCGCCGATCTGATCACAGAGAAAATTAACGCAGGTGTGCCTTCGGTAGTCGAGCTTTATGGAACGGACATACCCAAACCAAATGTTTCAGACAAAGAGCTGAACGCGGCCTTGTCCAAAATCTTCTCAGCCCTCGATGTCTGGCCTCACAACATACGCGTAAGCCTTCCTCGAGAAATAAATGACCACCCCAATGAGTATTCGATTTCGATCACCGCTGATGACGGCGTAATGAGGCCGGATTACCTAGATGACAGTACGTTTTTGCACGTCAATCAGCCAATCTTGCTGACATATGACAAGAAAACATACCCACTGGTAGAGGCTCCAAACGGGGCAAGATTTGTAGACGACGGGGACAGAATTACTTCAAGCATCCCTGGATTGCGCCCTTGTATGATTGCGTATCGCACAAACAAGAAAACATTTCAGTTTATCAGTGCGGCTGGCATGTTGATCGACGGATATGATGCGTTAGGCGGCTTTCATGTCAACGGAGCCGAGGAAAACAGCGACTTCATACGCAGTATCTTGGACGAAGTTGCGGATAAAACGAACACATTTGAAAGCCGAGCACGCAAAGCCTACGGAGCTTTCGTAGAATGTGAGCGGGGAGTTGGAAAGCTCCTGAGAAAAGTGTCAGGCAACAACGTGGAAAGCATCTTGGTGACGCATGTGCGGGAAAAGCTAGAGGAAGTTTATGAGGGCAATCTCGGCAGGCTAACACTGTTGGAAATGTTGTTAACAATTTGTTCCAAGAAACGTTGGGGAATATTTGAACCTGGGATGAGCAACAGCGACGGCTCTCAGCTTAGTCGAAAGGAATTCAGCAAGCTTGTAGACGAACTGAATTCCGGCGCGAGGAATACCCTTGCCCACCCGGCGAAGTCAGTCTTAGGTTCGTCAGACATTACCGAAGTGGAAATAGAGAAACTTCAGCGCATGAGGGATATTATCTGGAGGGCGCGGCAGAAATTTATGTGTGACTAGAGGTCTTCAACTTCGAAGTTTGGGCGATAGTCGACAAGAACCAGATTTTGATTCCTTGGGCGGATTGCGACCCTTCTTCGCATCCGAAGTTCCAAGTTGAGGAGCCTTAATACCCGAGGTTTGCGTTGGGTTCGATTTATTTCACGTGTTGATCGGAACCTGTGGCATCGTATGCGCCTTTCATTCCTAACTAGAAAACACTGCCCGCGACCTCGGGGAGCTTGGCACACAACCATCCAGATGGACTATTCTGTGGCAGACCCAAACTGTTGAAAATACTCGTCGGACCATCCCACTGACGCATTCAAGGCCGTGATCATGTGGTGCCCTTGCCAAGTTGCCCCTCCCGTCATCCTTCGCAGCAGTTCTTTTGCACCTTCTTCTGCTGGACCACTATCTTCGGGTTGCCCAAAGATGAAAAAGGTCCCAAGCGCATTCGGATGTACGAACTCGCTCAATGTGTCATAGTTTCTCATTGCCGAGATTCTGCTGACAAGATCTTGGATTTCTAACCCTGTTGATTGGACTTCTTCTAGCGCACTAATAAATGCTCTGATTGCAGGGTACTTTTCCCAAAGGTACTCCATATACTTATGGTCAAGCTTGTCGAGATGCCTCAAGGCGTCCATCACATGAACGCGTTTTGCAATTTCCCCATCTTCCGTGCGACCGCCAAGGAATTGGTCGACTCGTTTTTCAAACCGTTCCAGGTTGCCTTTGCGCGTCATGCGGGAGACCTCATGAACAAAGAAAGCCGCCATTCCGACTGTTTCAATCTGCGCCCTTGCAAGGATAGCTGCGCTGACTACCCTGTCTTCCTCAAGCAACCGGCTGGCCGAGTCCGCCAGATCAATAAAGCGCCGACAAAATGATCTTTTCATCTCTTCTATTGAAAAGAGTTGGCTACCGCGAGGATCAGAAGTGAATTTGATTGGCCGTTGCCCCCACTCTTTTATTTCGCTGTACACATTGTTCAGCCGCCAAGACCTAAGTTCCTCTGTTCCTTCCAAAGCCTTGTGGATGTCAGATACGTTCACGACTTTCTCCGTCTTGCTGCTTCGGGACATGAAAGGGAAGCTCTTGGCGTTCCTCCCTTGAATTTCCGCGAGAGAATGTCAAAATTCAACCAAAAGATGAGGTTGAGTAAAGTTGTTTCATGCAAGCGAGGACAGTCTAGACGACCTGATGAGGGCTGTCTTCAAGCAGTTACTTACTGGGCGCGGGAATTTCCAGGTTGACTCCAGCAAAGGCAAGAGTACGGAAGCCTTTGGGGCGCTGTTGGAGTTGAAGAACCCACGAGCGCGGTTAAGTCGCTCGTTCTCTAAAGCCAAGGCCTTCAGTCCGCTTGGTGAGTTGTTTTGGTACTTGTCCGGTAGTGATAGCGTAGAGTTCATCAAACACTACATTCCAAACTACCCAAAATTAATCAAAGATGAGGTCAAGGCAAATGGTGCTTATGGCCCTAGAATTTTTGGCGAAAATGCTCATGCGAAGCTCCAAGGACGCAGCGAATGGGATAGGGTGATCCGCACTCTACGTGAACGAGAGGGATCAAGAAACGCCCTTATTCAGATCTACGACAATTCGGATGCAAAGCCAAAAAACGGTGACAAGCCTTGCACCTGCACCATTCAATTCGCGGTACGGAACAGACAGTTGTTCATGCACACACACATGCGTTCTAACGATGCGTTTTTTGGCCTCCCGCATGATATCTTCACGTTTACTATGCTGCAGGAGATAGCGGCTCGCGAATTGGGCTTTGGATTGGGCAGATACACGCATTCCGTGAGCAGTCTGCATCTATACCATGACAGCCCTGAAACTGCAGAACGCCCCGCGAACAATTCCACATCTGGTGCGGAAGCATACTATCGAGAAGGCTTTCACGATTTCTCACCTATGCCGGAAATGCCATCAGGATGTCCATGGTCGAGCATCGAACAAGTGAAAGTCGCTGAGCAAGAAATCCGAGCTGGAAACATCGGCTATAGCGCACCAACCGACGTCGAACGATACTGGCAAGATTTCATAGAGCTTTTCAGAATTCACAAGATTTTCGAGGATATGAGGAAACGCGGAGATGATCTTAGATCCGAGAGACCCGAGTTGCGTAGAGTTGCGAGTATTATGAGGGAGATTTCACCGACTTACCGAATATATATCCTCGGCAGGCTTGAGAAAAAGCAATCTTCCGTTCGAGATCTTTTTGAATATGCGAATGAAGGTAAGAAAGCATGAGCGGAATCCACAAAGATAGAATATGCGAGTTTGTTGATAAAATCGGGCAGATTGACGAACAATTTGGCCCCCTTCCTGGGATCGTAACTGCCCAGCGTCGGCTCTGCTGGGCACAACAGATCGTATCCAGCCTTCGTCGGATTTCGTACACGGATACTTTGCTGATGCGGGACGTAAGCCCGGCTAGGTGCGATCCCCATTCAGGTATTTTTGACCCAGTTAGAGGGGCTCTGCATTTCCAACGACATGGGCAACTTGACGAAGCAATTTGGCTAACATTCATTCTTACTCACTTCGGCAAACATGCGGTGGACGAGTGGAGATTTGCTCAGAATGTATATGGGTCTTTCCAAGCAGGCCCTGTTTGGACTTTTGCAAACTATGGTGCCAACCCAGTAGCGTTTGAAAACATGCTGTTGGAAAACGCAGCCACTCTTGCTTCTTGTAAATTTTCTAATCACAGAAAATTCCAAAGCAAAAAACCTGAAGCGGTAGCGAGAACGTTTCGTACCTACTATCAATGGCAAACCGAGTTTGGTGGTTTTCGAGACCGTTTGGTAGCTACCCACGCAAGTGTTGGACAAGAGCCGCATGCAGCATTCGATGCGTTATACAAATCCATGAAAGACGTATTTGGTTTCGGGGGGGGGCGTCTTGGAAGATTTGATTTTCTCACGATGCTTGGCAAGCTTCAGCTGGCTCCAATTGCCCCCGGGAGTGTCTATTTGGACAAAGCAACTGGGCCGCTTGCTGGGGCGCGTTTCTTGTTCTTCGGTGATAGGGAGCATGCCATCACAGGTAAGGCCCTAGAGCCGCGCGTTGATGCACTGGATCAGCTTCTTGAGGTGGGAAAACAAGTCATCGAAGACAGCTTGTGCAACTGGCAAAAAAGCCCAGATATTTACGAGTACTTCCGAGGCTGAGAAACATTCGGAAGCTCGGTATTTCCGTCCCACTTGTAACGTCGTTTCAATTCATTGAATTGGTGGGGTTGAAGAACTCCCGCCTTTTGAAGTTGCCCGACAATAACACCCGGCGTGACACCTGCCATTCTAGCGATCTTTCGAACATGCGGGCGCGTCGGGACAGCGTTTAGCATTTCATCTCTGAGATAAGCCGGGACTAGGGTATCTTGCGCGAAGGCATCTGCTTCGTCCTCGCAATGGGATGCGCCGAAAGGAGATGGATCGCTACCGTCTACAGAAATGTGATCGGTTCCATGCAATACAACGTGAGCCGCTTCGTGAAAGAACGTGAACCAAAAGTGATCTTCGCTCAAAAAGCGGAAGCTCAACAATACTATTGGATTGCCATTTGTGTTGGTCCAAGTCGCCCCACTTGCCCTACACCCTTTAGGGGCTTTTGAACTCACCAAACCAACACCATGCTCCGCACAGGCTTGCTGTAATTTGGGGAAGAAGACTTCCGGGCGCTTGAGGGCGCAAAGCTTCTTTAACTCGGGCAGCCGCTCCTTGAAATCACTCGAAGAAAACCTTGCAAGCGTTAGACCTTCACTTTGCACTTCACCGACGCGCAACCAAGCCAACGTAGCCATTTCGTCGGCCTCAAAAGCAAACGAGGTTCGAAATGCGACTTGGCCAATCCCTGCGGAGTATCGTTCATTCCAACTGCTGATAGTGTCGCATCCAAAGAAACTGAGAATATCTTCGGACAAACGTTCTCCGCGAGATCCCTTCGGTAACCAACCGAGTTCACGCAATGCCCGAGCTGGAAATGCCTGCCCCCAAGTGGAAAGCGATTGGTCAGGCGCTGAATTTGCGAGCCGCGCTTTGTCGGCCAGAAACTGGTTGTATCGTTCGCTCCAAAACTGGCGTGATGCACCAAGCTCCGCGGATAGGGCGTCCGCGATTTCAGAGCAAATTTCGACTCGCCCCTCCATGATGCCCGCAAATACATCTTCCTCGAATCCGATGCGCTCAGCCAGTTCGTGCACCGGGACATTTCCGGCTGCCGCCAACCGAGAGATCGTGTCGCCTGGCGGAGAAGCCCAGTTTGGTTCAAACATCAAGCCAATACCTCCTCACCAATCGTGATCGAATCCAAACGAATGCGATGAGCATCTTTCCACTTATCGCAGTCATCGCCGAAGGCGGTTATCACGGTTCTTAAAGTGCATCCAGCGGAGACGAACCAATCCAGTTCAAAGCAGTCTCCGTTTTGGGTTACTGATCTTGGACCACCTGGAACGTCACCCGCAAAGAGGGCCGCTCTAAAGTCTGCGACCAAACCAATCAACGCTTGCCCGCTTTCACTCCCGAGATGATGGTAAGCTGTCTTGGGTTCTGTCGCCAAATCCCTCATGAGTTTGCTCGAAAATGTCGGTTCCAAGGGTTTTGCATCCCAAAATTTGCACAGCATAGAGCCTTGGAAGGCGAAGAGCCTACTATATGTGCCCAGAAACAATACATGAAGAATTTGTAGCTAGCGTCGCGATGAAAGTCACGGGCGAATTGTCCTCTAACCATTGATCGAACTGGCTATGTGCTGGAAATAAAGAATGACAGAGGGCCGTTGTCGTCATCTGGCTTTTCGCGATGTTTGGCGGCCTCACGCTCGACGAACTCGCGCATCATGAAAATCAATTGCGCTGTCATCGCTAAATTCAAGGACCGGCACGTGCGCTCAAAGTCGTTCTTGAGATCGACTGGTACGCGGAAGTTGACTGGTGTTGTATTGCTCGACATGGCTTAGCCCCCTGCTCTTTATTGTATTTATGTCAGCGTTACAGGCGGGTAAGGGTATGCAACTACGCTGTAAAATACGCCCCACCCCGGCGGGTAAGTTCGCAGTGCATCGGACGCAAGATCCTTCGAAAATTATCACAACAAAACAAGGATATTCGACGGCCACGAGGGGGCTTCTTGTATAAATAGAACGAGTCGAGAGATTGGTTCTCGGCAGACATCAGCATAATCAGTGCAGAGCTAGCCATGTCGGGGAAGAGTCAGAGGTGCTCGGACCGTACCGCTTAAACGAATTCAGACGTGAGCAGACAGGGGCTACCGGAACAACAAGCACTGGGTGTTGGTTTTGATCACCGAATGTAGCGGGTCGTCCGTGGGAAGCTGTTCGGAGGGGTCAGAAGCAATATTCCTCGTGCCGGCAGGACAGAAGACCGGGTTACAAATGATCTGTCACGATGCAGGAGATAGCACTTGATCGACCTGCCCAGCCGCTTCGAGACTGCTTTCGGTTCGTCCTCGTTGCTGTGTTCAATCACAAGCTGGCCGCCAGAATGAAGGCATGACGTAAGTTGAGACCGGCTGACCGCCAACTGAGCTGCCCAGCAGCAATCGTCAGAACCGAAATGTTGACCGAGCTTGACCTACTCGATCTGCACTTTTCCTATCGGATAGGAGAAGTGTGTCCGAAATTCCTTGGTTGGTCGATAATCTGAATTTCAATATGATACATCACGGCTTTGCCGTGATCGGCTTCGCCGATGCTCGATAATGAATTTCAAATAGATTATCTTTTCTACATCCAATGAGTTCAGGTTGGAGACAATTGATCTCCCTTGGCTATGGTTGCCAGTATAATGTCTGGATTTCCGTTTTCTTATGCAGCCCAGTTCACTGGGTCAGCCTTTTATACGATCGGGAAAATACTCAGCCGAACTTGTTTCCATGCCGTCGCGTGTTGGCGCGAGAAGTAATCGGACTTTTCTACAATCAAGTTACACACTCTAGGGCGCGCGCCAAACGCCGCTTCGCATCAATTGCACTGCATTGTGCAAAACCACCGTACCGCTCTCCACGAACGGCCTGACAGCGCCACGTACATGTTCCGATCACTGCTTCGACCGGCCCGATATTTGGGTGGGTATGCGACCTTCCAGCCTGCCAAGACAAGATTGGGACATCATAGGTTAACAATTTTTGGTCTAGTGCCCTCTGCTTTTTTCGCTAAACCTTCGGCCACGCCCAATTAGCAAGCAGGAAAAATGGATCATGCGCTCACGTTCCAGGCTTTCAAAGAGCGCACTTCCCAGACCGATGAACACGCTCGACTACAAGTATGTGAATCACGAATATGAAGGTTTTGTCCTTGAGCCTACCGTCGAAGAAGTACCATTCAGACATTGGAGTGAACATCTACGAACGTTTTGGGGCTGGCACGAGAAGGAACCTAACTTTGCGATCTCAAAAACAGATCTACCTAGTGTCAAACAAACAGTTTCCAAAGGTTTGTTCGATGCAGGCTACACGGATTTTGCAAACGAAGTAATGGGCTGCAGCTCTGGCAAAGCTGTAAGCAACACCGTTGTCCACCAATACACGGAGGAAACAACACTTTACTCGACGGTCAATTCTCTCTTGAGAAGCGTGCATGCGGGAGAAAACATCCGTAAGCACTCGCTATCACCATGGATACTGCAGCTGAATTCAGCTCTTCGCGAGCAAAACACTGTCGATCATACCGTGTACCGAGGCGCCAAAATGAAGACCAGCGACATCGCAGAGTACACAGAAGGGCGTTTGTTCCATTGGGCCAGCTTCGTTTCCACCAGCAGGTGTCGAGAGAAAGCGGTCGCGATTGGTACCAACGTTCTTTTTGAAATTGAGCCTTGGGGGTCAGTGAGTATGTACGGAAAGCGCAATCCGTACGATGTATCCGCACTGTCAGCCTACCCGGAAGAAGAAGAAGCGGTTTTCCCGATCGCTTGTACCTTCCGTGTCCAGAAGATCTCAAGGACGTCAGAACTGACCGAGATCAGAGTTCGCTCAATTGACCACTACTAGACAACCCTGACATCAAACGAAAACTTTGTAGGTTAGGAGAAAGATCGAGAATTGACGGTCAACGAGTACCGATAGCCCCCACCTCAAGATTCTCGCCAACGGGGTAAGGAAAAAGAACCGTGTTTCTCGAAATGACTTCGACCTTTCCCATTGATCATTTGTCGCAAGAAAGCCTGCTTAGTCCCCGTTCGTCTGCAAGTTCTCGATTAGCTCTTTCGATGGTGCCATCTTCTTGAGGTAGAAACGCTCCAACTGATCAACCGAAGTCCCCGCATTTGTCGCCAGCGTGTGAATGTTCACCTTGCCCTTTGACCCTCTCAACCGGGCTTGCAGGGAATAGTGGCGCAATGAGTAGGGGGAGAATTTCTGATCTTCATCCGTCAGCCCAGCATTCTCCAAGATGTGGTTGAAAATCCTCCGAGCAGTGTTGATCGCAGTTGTTCGATTTGGGTATTCCGGCATCCAGACATAGGCGTTCTTGTCGGGACCGCTCTCGTCGAATGGGTTCAACATGCCCTGATACAGCGGCACTGCAATCGGCATGGTCACGCTTGTTCGCTTGCCGGTCTTTCCGTCGATTTTCATCTCCAAGTGAGGCGGCTGACCTTTGACTTGAACATCCTTGTGCTTCAGCCCGAACAGCTCGGATTCGGTAGGGCGAAGAAAGCTGTGAACGATGAAAGTGAACATCCGGGCGTGATGTTCTCGAACTTTAACACCTCGGACGACATCACCCCGTTTTGCGCACTCACGCGCCGACCTGATGAACTTCTTGTATTCCGAATCTGTGAAAGCCAGCCGGGGCGTATCAACAGTCTTCTGCTTGGGCATGACCGGCAAGACGTTCAACACCCCATCTTCCACCGCGATTGCCAGCACCTTGCGCATGATAATCGTGTGTTTAGCTTTTGTACTTTCAGCCAACGGCTTGCCTCGGTTGGTATCGAGCTTCAACAGATAGTCCCGAACAGCGCCGGTATTGATCTTCGACACATCCCACTTACCAAAATACGCGATTAGCCCGTCTTCTGATCGGTTCAACAGCTTCGCATCACCGCCAGACCATTTCCCGCCTTTCAGCGCCTGCATCTGGATCAACTGCTTAGCGTAGTGCTCAAAGCTGGTGGACTTCTTAGCAGCATGGAGAGGGTGGCCACCGCTCTTGTAATTGTCAGCGAACTCTACAGCGACACCGAGGGCTTCGAGCTGCACGGTTTCTTTCGTCGTTCTCTGCACGTAGCGCTTAGCCAGCGGATCCCAAAGTCGAAGCGTCCAGAACTTGCTGTGGCCATTCTTGAAGATAGCCAAGCCTTTTCGAATCTTCTTGAAGCTTTTGAATGCGCTCTTTGATTTCGCCATGTCTTCAGGCCCAGCTACGTAACACTACGTAACTATTCATAGCTGGATGAGCGCATTCCAGCTACCACATTTTCACCAATCATTTCAGTGATTTAGTGGTGCCCGGGGGCGGAATCGAACCACCGACACGAGGATTTTCAATCCACTGCTCTACCCCTGAGCTACCCGGGCACGGGAAGGCTGTTCGCCTTGGGTGGGGGCCTTCTATGCTCTGGGCGCGGCAGTGTCCAGAGGGTTTTTCAAAGAAAATCGCTAATGGCGGGTTTGGTGCGGTTTTTCTTCTGTTGCCTGCGCGCGCTCCGCTTCTTCCAAAGCGTTTTCAATGTCTTCCGGGTCCTGGCTGGGCACCGAATAAGCGCCGGTCAGCCACTTCCCGAGGTCGATATCGGCGCAGCGTTTGGAACAGAACGGCCGGTAGCTCTTTTGCGATTCCCCGCCGCAGATCGGACAGCTCATTTCAGCACCTCCTGCAGCAGCGGGCGGCCGCGTTTGCGCTGCAATTCGTAATGCCCCAGGTTCGTCCAGCCCGCCAGCACGGTTTCCTCGGAATCGGCCCGGAAGGCGGCCCGCAGCGCGGTTTCAAATCCGCGCCGGTCCTTTTTCGGCATCGGTGCCAGGTCAAGCACGATCTGGCCGCCCAGGCCGCGCACCCGCAAAGCGCGGGGCAGGGCCTTGGCGGCGGCCATGTTGGCCTTGATGCCTGCCGCAAGCGATGTGTCCGAACCGGTGTTCACATCCACCGCGACCAGGGCGCGGGTCGGCTCGATGAACAGGAAGGCGCCCCCCGGCAGCGGTTCGCGGATGCCGCGCGCGGTGTCCAGCGCATCAAGCACACCAAGACGTTCAAACCCGCCCTGCTCGCGCTCGATATCCGCAGGCTCCACCCAGTCCCGCCAGGCCAGCAGGTGCGGGGTGTCGCCTTCGGCCAGAACCTCTGGCTCCGTGCCTTCGTCCTGCATTACCTGCGCCGCCAGCGCCGCCATGGCGGCAACGTCCTCGGCGATCTCTTCGCTGTCCGCGCCGGCGCAGGCCGAGCGCAGGATCAGCCCGTAGCCTGTCTCGCCCATTTCCTCATGCGCGATCTCCAGCAGCCGGTCGCGCTCGTCCTCGTCGCGGATGCTGCGGGAGATGTTCAGGCCCGGAGCCTCGGGCGTGACAATGGCATAACGGCTCTTGAACAAGAGCTTCTGGGTCACGGGAACAGCCTTGCCCGGTTCGGCGAAGCCTGAAACCTGCACCAGGATCATCTGCCCCGGTGCCAGACCCTTGACCTGGCGCAGGAAGGCCGGGCCGTCAGGCGTGGACAGGAACATGCCGCCCTGGCCCTTGACCGGCCGGTCGGCGCGGGCGCGGTAGATGGTGCCGGGGGCAGGGGCATCGCTTTCAACCAGAAAGTCTTCCAGCTTGCCGTCCACCATCAGCGCGGCGGCTTCGCGGTCCTGGATATGGTCAAGGATGATTGTGCGGCCCTTCATGCGGCGGCCTCCTGATAGAGCGGCAGCCCGGCGGCGCGCAGCAGGTTTGCAGTTTCAGACAGCGGCAGCCCGACGATGCCGGTGAAAGAGCCGCTGATCCATGGAATGAAGGCGCCAGCAGGGCCCTGGATGGCATAGGCGCCGGCCTTGCCCTCCCAGTCGCCGGTGGCGAGATAGGCGTTCAGTTCCTCGTCAGAGAGGTTTTTCATCTTCACCTGGCTGACCACGTCCTTTTCCCAGACCCGCTCGCCGCGGCGCACGGCAACGGCGGTGATCACCCGGTGGCGGCGGCCTGAGAGGGCCAGCAGGAACTCCGCCGCCTCGCCCGCGTCCCGCGGTTTGCCCAGGATGCGGCGGCCAAGCGCGACGGTGGTGTCCGCACAGAGCACAACATCCTCCGTCCCTGCAGAAACGGCCTGAGTTTTCTCCCGTGTTACCCTAGTGCAATAGGCGCGCGGCAGTTCGCCCTTCTGCGGCGTCTCGTCAATCTCCGGCGGGCGCACCTCGTCAGGGTGCACGCCCAGCTGCGCCAGCAACTGCAGCCGCCGGGGGCTGCCAGATCCAAGGATAAATGCCATGCCGTGGCCCTCTTACCGGTTTGCGCCTGTCATACGGCGAAAACTGGCAGCGTGAAAAGAGCGGTGCGCCTTTTCATCTTTCCAGAAATATTCCCGCCGGAGGCAGCGGCCGCCAGGCCGCCTCAAAACAAAAGCCCGGCAGAGCGCCGGGCCTTGATATTTCTTCCAGATCAATCGCTTACTTGAAGCGGTAGTTGATCCGGCCCTTGGTCAGGTCATAGGGGGTCATTTCCACCTGGACCTTGTCGCCAGCCAGAACACGGATGCGGTTTTTGCGCATCTTGCCTGCCGTGTGCGCGATGATCTCATGGCCGTTCTCAAGCTCGACCCGAAACGTCGCGTTAGGCAGGAGTTCCTTCACGACACCGGGAAATTCGAGCGTATCTTCCTTGGCCATGTTGTCTCCATCATTGGGTTAACCCGCAAACTGCGGGACGTGCGCTTAAATGGGGTCATTTTTCCAATATTTCAAGGGCTCAATCAGTAAAGAGCGGCCTTTGTGACCGATTTTACCCGCGGCATTTGCTCCTCCCAATGCAGCCGGTTCAGCACCCCGCCATCGGCCCGCACATGGGCGATGGCCCCCAGGTCCGCTTCGCCGTAGGTCCAGCCCGGCTGGTTCAGCGTGCCCTCAGACAGCACGCCGGTTCCGGGGAAGCCCTTGTCGGGCGGGCCGAAAATGCCGCCTGTGCCGGTGTTCATGTCGACCGCTTCGGACCATTCGTTGGCCCCGGTGATAGAGGCCATGACGGTCACGCATTGGTTTTCCAGCGCCCGCGACATCGCGCCGATGCGCACCCGCCAGTATCCGGCCAGCGCCTCGGTGCAGGAGGGAACAAGAATCACGTCCGTTTCTGCCAATGCACGGCCCAGCAGCGGGAACTCGCTGTCGTAGCAGATAAGCACCCCGATTCTCCCCAGCGCGGTGTCGAAGATCTTGAGCGGGCCGCCGCCCGTGATCCCCCAGTCCTCGCGCTCAAACCGGGTCATGATTTGCTTGTCCTGGTGGTCCCGCTTACCAGCCGGCGTGTAGAACTCTGCCCGGTTCACCGGCCTGTCCAGTCCGCTGTTCACCGGGGCGGAGGCGCCCAGGATATGCACCCCATGTTCGGCGGCCAGTTTCAGGTGCAGCGCAGCAGCATCCTCCATCTTCTCCGACACCGAATGGATCGACTGCTCCAGATCGCCGGCAACCGCGGCGCCGTCCAGCGTCGACAGCTCCATCGCGCCGTATTCGGGGAACACCAGCAGCTCGGCGCCGTTTCCGGCGGCCTCAGCCACCCAGGCGGCCAGCTTGTCCTCATACTGCGCCCAGCTGTCGAGCCAGTCGAGCGGATAGGCGGCGGTGGCGATTTTCATGCGGTTTCTCCGGCAGTCAGCAGCCGCATCCTTGTGCGGTCCACCGGCAGGATTGCCTTGCATCGGGTCCCGGCGCAAGCCGCTGAGGCGCCCCGGTTGCGGCTGTTGCTGGCCGGGCCGGTGAAAAATTCAGGAAGAGACGCGCATTTTTGCAACGGAAACAGCCGCGTCCTGCGTTCCATCTTGGTGTTGCGCGGCTGTTTGGCCATTCTCTGGCGCAGATCATCGTTTGATTTATTTGAAAAAGGACCACTCCCTTGGCAACCAAGCTTGATGACAAGAACCTGAAAGGCGTTATCGCCGACATTCCCAAGAAAGGTTTCCGCACCAAATTCTGGCGTGAATACCGCGCCGGGGCCTGCAAGGGCAGCGGTGTTGGCAAATACATGGATCTGCTGGAGAAACTGGGTGTGCCGCCGTCGGGTGATCCGGCCAAGGCGGATCTGGACAACATGCCGGAGATTGTTCAAGCCTTCAGCATGCTGGCAAATGCGATGCTGAAGGCGCGCGGCAAATGCGGCAAGCTGCAGTCCCATAGCAAGGACCTGTGCCTGGCTTATGCCAAGCAGATCGAAAAACGCGAGAACGCGGCGGCAGAGCTGGCCCGCAATGCTGACAAGATCAAACAGCAGCAGATGAAAGAGCAGCTGAAGCGCGAAAAGGCCAATGAGGAAACCGACAAGCATCTGGCCAAGCTCAAGAAAGAGCATGAAGAAACCCGCAAGCTGATCATCAAGGAGATTAAGGCGGCCGAGGTGCGCGCCAAGAAAATCGAAGCCGCCTGCCTCGACATCTCCAAGGACGTGAACGCCGCGCTGGACAAGCTGGAAGCGATCAAAAAGGCTTGGAAGTCCGCCTATCACAAGGAGGGCGCGGACCGCTCCAAGATCGAAGCGCAGGCCGACAAGGGCATCCGCGATCTGACCAAGGCCTATAAGATCGACGCCCACGCAAAGAACGTGAAAGGCACCCTGCCCAAACTGTTCAAGGAGCTGGCCGAGAACTACAAACAGTTCAAGCAGGAGGACTACAATAAGAAGGAGTATGTTGCTGCCGGCAGGGCGGTGACGGCAGCCAAGCGCACCTTCGATGACGCCCGCGATTCCGTAAAGCTTTATGCCGCCCAGCAGAAAATCGCGCTGGAGGAAGTCCAGGCCGCGCGCCCCGAAGGCGTGTGACCAAACAAAACAGGCGCCTGCTTAGGCGCCTGTTTTTTCACAGATCCCGGATCCAGAACTGCAGCGGTTTGCGGGTCTCTTCCGCCTGATCCACGTCTTTCCAGGAGAAATGCGCGATGGCACCGTCCAGCGGGGCATAGCCGCGCTTGCGCCAGAACGGATCCAGCGGCGCGTAATCCGCGGGCCGCAGCGGGTGGTCCGCCGGGCGCTGCACGCCGCAAAAGGCAGTTTTCTTGAACCCGTGCTTGCGGGCATGGGCTTCGCGCGCGTCAAAGAACCCGTGGCCGACGCCATGGCCGCGGTACTCCGGCAGCAGCACGGATTCGGCGCAGTAGAAGACGTCGTTCAGATCGACGCCGGTGCCCTCAAAGGCGGCCGCGAAGTCATCCGCATGGTCGGACAGCGGCGCGCCGGTGGAGGCGCCCACCAGGGCATCCCCGTCAAAGGCGCCGACCACCACGGCGCGGGTGCTGTCGCGGTAGCTTTGCAGGTATTCCCGCTCATACCCCAGGTCGCCGTCATAGAGATACGGCCAGGCGCGGAATACCTTGATCCGCAGTCGCGCCACATCGTCCAGCGCGGCTTCCAGCGCCGCGCCGGTCATCGCTTCGACCCGGATGGTCATCCGGCGGAAACCTGGGCGATCCAGTCCGCCAGGTTGTAATAGGTGGTAACGCGGGAAATCTTGCCGTCCTTCAGCTCAAAGAACGACCCGCCCGGCAGGCGATAAGTCTGGCCCTTGGCTTCCGGCAGGCCTTCGTCGGTCACCAGGTAGGTGCCATTGACGATGAACTCCGCCGCGGCGCGGGTGCCGTCCTCGCTGGAAAAGATCACCATATCGGTCAGCTCTTCCTTGTAGCAGCGGCTCATATGGGCGCAGAATTCCGCGAATTTCTCCTTGCCCACGCGGATTTTGCCCTCGTTGACGTGATGGGCGATCTGCTCGTCCAGGCAGTCCAGCATGGTGTCCGTGTCGCCGGCGTTGAAGGCTGCGAAATAGCGCGCGATGGTGTCGGTCATATTCTCTCCGTCGGTTCACCCCAGCGGTTTTTCAGGTGCTGGATGATTTGATCCCGTGTTTGCCGGTAGATATCTAGCTTGGCCTGACGCGTCTCGCCGAGCCCGGTAGGGTCCATAATCGGCCAATATTCGACATCGAGGTGAAAAAAACGGGTGAGTTCCAGCGCCCGCCGCTGGCTGGCGGGCGACAGCGCCACCACCAGGTCAAAGGACGACAGGTCATCGCCCCAGCGCTCCATCTCGTCGAATGAGCGCGACCGGTGCCGTGACAGCTCAACGTCGATCTCCTGGCAGACCGCGATGGAGAAGCCGTCGATCTCCATGTCGTTCTTGACACCGGCGGACTGCACATAGGTGCCGGTGCCGTAGAATTTCTTCATGATGCCCTCCGCCATCGGAGAGCGGACCGAATTGTGGTCGCAACAGAACAGAACGGACTGCGGCAGCTCCTCCACGCGTCAGCCTCCGAAGTGCAGGACACAAATCAGGGTGAACAGGCGGCGGGCGGTGTCGGTGTCGACCTCGGCCTTGCCCTCCAGCCGCTCCTGCAGCACCCGGCTGCCTTCGTTGTGGATGCCGCGCCTTGCCATGTCGATGGTTTCGATCTGGCTCGGCGGCAGGGTCTTTACCGCGGTGAAATAGCTCTCGCAGATCTGGTAGTAGTCCTTGACCACCTGCCGGAAGGGCGACAGCGACAGGTGGAATTCCGCGGCCTTCTCACCGGCCTCGGTATTGATGTCAAAGACCAGCCGCTTGTCGCGGATCGCCAGCCCCAGGTGGTAGGGGCCGGCCGGGATATCGCGGTCCTCCCGCTGCGGCAGGGCAAAGCTGTTGTCCTCGATCAGGTCATAGATCGCCACCTTGCGCTCCTGCTCGATCTCGGGTGTCGGGGGCGGCAGGTTGCGGTCGTCCAGTTCGATATGGCTGATGCGGCTCATGGGTCTTTGTCTCTGATATGCGCGGGGCGTCCGGCCATGAGTATCGCACCGCCGTGCCCGGGGCAATGCAGCAGCGGGCGTCAATATCCTGGCCGTTTGCGGCAGTGCTTGACAGGCCGCGCCCGCCCGTCTCAGGCTGCTGTCGGCAGGAGACAGCGAAATGACAGGTCTTGAACAGTTTTCCCTCAGCGGCCGGCGCGCGCTTGTGACCGGCTCGACCGATGGTCTCGGCTTTGCTGCCGCCTGCCTTCTGGCAGAGGCCGGGGCCGAGGTCTGGATCAACGGGCGCAACCGGGAGCGGGTCGATGCCGCGCTCGCCCGGATGCCCGGCACCGCCCGGCCGCTGGTGCTGGATATCACGGATGAAAATGCCGTCACCGGGTCGATGGCACAGATCGCGGCAGCAGGCGGGCTGGATATCCTGGTCAACAATGTCGGCCAGCGCGACCGGCGCAGCCTGCAGGAGTTCACCCGCTCTGACCTGCAAACTCTGTGGGAGGTCGACTTGGTCTCGCCCTTCCGCTTGTCCCAATTGGCTGCCGCGCAAATGGCGCCCAAGGGCTGGGGGCGCATCATCAACATCTCGTCGATTGCAGGCCTCATCGCGCAGGCCGGCGACGCGGCCTATACCACCGCCAAGGCCGGAATCAACGGTATGACCAAGGCATTGGCGGCAGAGCTCGGCCCCCGCGGCGTCACCGTGAATGCCATCGCCCCGGGCTTCTTCAAGACAGCGCCCAACATGGCCGCTGCCGCAGATCCGGCGATTTCAGAGAAGCTCAGAAACGCCACCGCGCTGGGCCGCTGGGGCGAACCGGAGGAGCTGGCCCCCGCCATCCTGTTCCTGGCGTCGCCGGCCGCGTCCTACATCACCGGGCAGGTGCTGGCCGTGGACGGGGGCTATACCGCCCACTACTGACCTGCTGGCCGCGTCTTGCAGGTCCGGAATGCCCCGGGAAGAATGCGTGGCGTGCGCAGAGGGGGCAGCACCCCTCCGCTGTTTAGCCGTTCAGCGCATCCAGCCGTGCGGTGACGGACAGCCCGTGCGCCTCCAGGCTCTCGCTTTTCGCCAGCACCTCGGCCGCAGGGCCAATCGCGCGCAGCGAATCCGGGGTCATCTGGCTCAGCGTCGTGCGCTTGAGGAAATCCATCACCGACAGGCCGGAGGAGAACCGGGCCGAGCGCGCGGTCGGCAGCACATGGTTGGGCCCGCCGACATAATCGCCGATTGCTTCGGGCGTGTACTGGCCGAGGAAGATGGCACCCGCGTGAAACGTCTTTTCGCTCAGGGCCACCGGGTCGGCGACGCACAGCTCCAGGTGCTCCGGCGCAATGCGGTTCGACAGCGCTGCCGCCTCATCCAGGTCCCGCACGGTGATCACCGCGCCGAAGTCTTTCCAGGACGCACCGGCAATGGCGCGGCGCTCCAGCGTTTCCAGGCGCTTGTCCACCGCCTCCGCCACTGCGCGGCCAAAGCCCTCGTCGTCAGTGATCAGGATCGACTGGGCGCTTTCATCGTGTTCGGCCTGGCTCATCAGGTCCAATGCGATCCAGTCCGGGTTGTTGTCCTTGTCCGCGATCACCAGGATTTCCGACGGGCCTGCGATCATGTCGATGCCGACCTTGCCGAACACCCGGCGCTTGGCGGCGGCGACAAAGGCGTTGCCGGGGCCGGTGATCTTGTCCACCGGCGCGATGCTTTCGGTGCCATAGGCCAGCGCCGCCACTGCCTGCGCCCCGCCGACGCGGTAAATCTCATCCACGCCCGAGATCCTGGCTGCCAGCAGCACCAGCGGGTTGATCTGCCCGTCCGGGGCCGGCACCGTGACCGCCAGCCGCTCCACACCGGCAACCTTGGCGGGGATTGCGTTCATCAGCACCGAGGAGGGGTAGGAGGCCAGCCCGCCCGGCACATAAAGCCCGGCAGCGGAGACCGCCGACCATCGCCAGCCCAGCGTTGCGCCGCTCTCATCGGTCCATTGCGCGTCCTGCGGCATCTGGCGCGTGTGATAGGCGCGGATCCGGTCTGCTGCCAGCTCCAGTGCGGTGCGTTCTTCCGCCGGGACATCGGCGATGGCTGCGTCCACTTCTGCGTCAGAGATCCGCAGCTGCGCCGGCTTCAGTTCCAGCCGGTCGAATTTCGCCGTGAGTTCCACCAGCGCCGCATCGCCGCGGGCGCGGACATCGGCAATGATCCCGGCCACAATAGCGTCCACATCCGGGCTGTCCTCGCGTTTGGCGCCCAGCAGTGCGGTGAAGGATTGTTCAAAACCGGACTCAGAGGTGTTCAGAAACTGCGGCATCGGGATCTCCTTTGGCCCCCGCATATCCGCAAGGGGGCAGAGCCTCAAGAATTATGCGTGAAGCCGGTGCAATTGGACGCAAGGCAAACGGGCGGCGCGTGCCAATCCAAAGAGGCAGAAACCTTAGCCCAAGGCTTTAAGCATCGGAATGCAGGGGGCGCCGCAACATCCGGCAGCATCTTCCGCCACTTGCCAGCCGTTTTTGCGGTAAAACGCCAGCGCCGTGCGGGTGGCGTTAAGGCGGCCCTCAAAATGGCCATTCCGCAGCAGCTCCGCCTCCAGATGGGCCAGCAGGGCTGCTCCAGTGCCCTGGCGGGCTGCGGCAGGGGCGACATAAAGCAGCGAAATGGTGCCATCGGGATCGATCCCGCCCACGGCAGCGGCCTCTCCGCCGCGTTCTGCCAGCCAGTAACGGCCCGGGCCGCCGATCCAGCTGCGGATTTGCCCCGGCGTCTTGTTGGCGGTCCAGTCCGCGATCCGGGCGGCATCGCCGCCGTGGTCGGCCTGGCACAGATCGCGGATCGAGGCCGTCAGAACCCGGCTCATGGCGAATACGTCAAAAACCGAGGCGGCGCGGATTTCCAGCGCTGCCGCCGGGGCGGCAAACGCCTGGGAAATGCCGCGCTTATTCTGCACGGCTCAGGCGCCGTGGTCCGGCGCTTGGCCGGACGGTGCCCGGTAGGGCCGTGTGACATCGCGCAGGGAGACCTCCAGCGCCTCCACCGACAGGCGCACGGCACCATCGCCGGCGAGGGTCAGCAGCACATGGCCCGCGCCGTCCTCGCCCGGCTCGAAGCTGACAGAGAGCAGCGACAGGACCAGATCCTTGTCCTTGCGGTCGACGCCCTGCGAGGAAACGCCCAGCACGTTGTCGATCACCAGCAGCGACTGCACCCGTTCGTAGGACCGGCCGCGGCGCTCGGCAGCGTCACGGTCTTCCCAGCGGAACCGGTTCACCAGCAGCGCAAAGCGGCGCTCAGCCGCACGCCAGCTCATTTCGGTCACCGGAAACACCGCGTCCTGCAGCAGCGAGGACAGCACCTTAAGGTCCTCTTCCTCCAATGCGCCCAGGTTCAGCGGCGCCTCGCGGCCGTCCTCAAAGCTGGCATCGGTCATGATTGTTCCTTGATCCGCTCGATTTTCGCGCCGACCCCGGACAGCTTGCGCACCACATGCTCGTAGCCGCGGTCCAGGTGATAGACCCGGCTGACCCGGGTTTCGCCTTCTGCCGCCAGACCCGCCAGAATCAGCGAGACAGAGGCCCGCAGGTCGGTGGCCATCACCGGGGCGCCTTTCAGCTTCTCAACACCAGTCACGGTGGCATGGCCGCCATGGACCTCGATCTGCGCGCCCATGCGCACCAGTTCCGGCGCGTGCATGAAGCGGTTCTCAAAGATCTTCTCTTCCAGCACCGAAGTGCCCTCAGCGGTGCACATCAGCGCCATCATCTGCGCCTGCAGGTCGGTCGGGAAGCCCGGGAAAGGTTCGGTCACCACATCCACCGCGCGCACCCGGCCGTTCTTGCGGCTGACGGTCAGGCTGTTTTTGCCCTCAGAGATCTCGATGCCGGCCGCTTCCAGCTTGGCGCAGAAGCTTTCCAGCAGGCTGCGGCGGCCGCCCAGCAGCTCCACTTCGCCGCCGCAGATCGCGGGGGCCAGCATATAGGTGCCCAGCTCGATCCGGTCGGTCACCACCTGATGAGTCGCGCCATGCAGACGGTCGACACCCTGGATGGTGATGTCAGGAGAGCCGTCGCCGTCGATCTGGGCGCCCATCTTGCGCAGGCAGTCGGCCAGGTCGACGATCTCCGGCTCGCGCGCGGCGTTCTTGATAACGGTGGTGCCCTTGGCGAGCGTGGCCGCCATCATGATGTTTTCGGTCGCCCCGACAGAGGCAAAGCTCAGCTCCACCACTGCGCCTTTCAGGCCCTTGGGCGCCTTGGCGTGCAGATAACCGTCCTTCAGCTCGATCTCGGCACCCAGGGCCTCCAGCCCGTGGATGTGCAAGTCCATCGGCCGGGCGCCGATGGCGCAGCCGCCGGGCAGCGAGACAACCGCCTGGCCCAGACGGGCCAGCATCGGACCGAGCACCAGGTTCGAGGCGCGCATCTTGCGGACGATATCATAGTCGGCGACGTGGCTGGTCAGGTCATGGCTCGACATCGCCAGAACCTGCCCGTCCTGCAGGTTGGAGACTTCGGCGCCCAGGGACTGCAGCAGCAGCGTCATTGTCTTGATGTCGCTCAGCCGTGGCGCGTTGGTCAGCGTCAGCGGCTCCTCGCTCAGCAGCGTGGCCGGCATCAGTGTGAGGCAGGCGTTCTTGGCGCCGGCAATCGGGATCTGCCCGTTCAGCGGGCCGTTGCCCGTAACCAGAATCGAATCCATCTGAAATTACTCTCCGCTCTTGCCCGTGTCCTGGTCCTGCTTTTCCGCCCGCGCCTTGGCCTGTGCCTTGCGCCGGGCCATGTTTGCCTTGAGCGCCGCCTTCAGCCGGTCTTCGCGCGAAGCTGCGGAACCGTCGTTTTTAGGTGATTTCTTCTCTGCCATAAGACTTCTGTAACTTAGTGCGAAAAAACCGTCCAGAATGCTCTTGCACCCCCCCGCGTTTATGCCTAAAAGCCCCCTCACCGGCGCTGCTGTAGCTCAGAGGTAGAGCACTCCCTTGGTAAGGGAGAGGTCGAGAGTTCAATTCTCTCCAGCAGCACCATTAATCTCTGAAATTGCTGAATGATTTCGCACTTGGCCGCATTGCGCATGGTTCCGGTTTCGGGCTGTTTTTCCGCGTTTCGCAGCCCCGACCGGGGGTGTTGAGCGGCAAACCCGGAATACCGGAACAGCCTGCGGCCTGCGAATCGGTTGTATGCCCGCAGGGCGCGTTGCTTTGTGGGGGAGCTGAGGGGGCGGCGCCCGAAAACACCCCGCAACGGCCCAAGAATAACAGGTAAAAATCGCGATGCAGATGGAAGCTGCGGGGCAGGCCGCCTGCCGGCGCAATGCAGCTTTCCGAATCGGCGGCCTGACGATCCTGCACGGCTTGCGGTACATCAGTTTCACTTTTTTGAATATTTATCTTTTTCAAATCAACCACCTGCGAAATGATTCAGATCAAGGTGGCGGCTGCAGCACTTTCCCATGGTGGCGCTGGCAGCGCTGAGACCGGCCAGGCGAAAAGGTGGATCTGACATCACTGTTAGACAGCCATCCGGTGGTTTCGGGCCAGTCTGCCACAGCTTGCACAGCAGGCTGCGGTTAGGCCGCAAGCCTTCTGTGTGAAAGAAATTAGCCAAGGAGGACTCATATGTCCGAACAGCCAACCAAAGCCGAAGAGAGGAACACCTTTCTGTTCCTCGCAGTGGTCCTGGCGCCGGTTCTGGCAGTGGGAATCGTCGGCGGATACGGCCTGATCATCTGGATCTCGCAGATCTTCCTGGGACCGCCCACAGGTTAAGGGCCCAGGCACATGCCAGCACATGCCAGCACAGCCCCCTCGCGGCGCGCCTTCCTGACCGGAAGGGTGGCCCGCCCGGATCCGGAATTCCGCCCGCCCTGGACGGATGAGGCCCGGGTGCAGGCGCATTGCACCAGTTGCAATGCCTGCGTGGACAGCTGCCCTGAGAACATCATCGAGTTTGACAGCCGCAACCGCCCGCGGATCAGTTTCCGCGGCGGCGAATGCACCTTCTGCGCCGCCTGCGCCGAAGCCTGTCCCGAACCGGTGTTCGATCTGGAGCAGTCGGCGCCCTGGCCGGTCTCGGTAGAGATCACCGGCAGCTGCCTGAATGCCGCCGGTATTGCCTGCCAGCTCTGCACCGACATCTGCGACCCGCGCGCCCTGCGGATGGACCTGTCGGTCCGCCCGGTCGGCGCCATCCAGGTGGACGCCGGCGCCTGCACCGGCTGCGGCGCCTGCCTGTCCACCTGCCCGAACAACGCCATCGCAATCCGCGACCCCCGCCAGCAAAGGATCCCTGCGTGACAGAAGAAATCCATATCTCCAGCCTGCTGGTGCGCTGCAACCCGGCGCAGATGGAGGCCGTCCTGGCCGAAATCAAGTCCATGCCCCGCGCCGAGATTTCGCAAACCGACCCCTCGGGCAAGATCGTCGTCCTGTTCGAGGCGGACAGCGACCGGGCCATCGGCGACGCCCTGGCCAAAATTCAGCTTCTCGACGGCGTCGCCAGCGCGGCGCTTGTCTTCCATCAAACCTGCGATGCGCAGGATCTCGCCATTGAAGAAGGAGTCCCCCAATGACCGGACTTACCCGCCGCGACGCCATCAAGGCGCAGGCTGCCGCAGCTGCGGCGCTTGCCGCCGGCCTGCCGGTTCCCGCGGCCGCGCAGAACCTCGTCACCGATGCCAGCGTGACCGAACTCAAGTGGTCCAAGGCGCCCTGCCGCTTCTGCGGCACCGGCTGCTCCATCATGGTCGCCACCAAGGCCGGCCGCGTGGTCGCCACCCACGGCGACACCCAGGCAGAGGTCAACCGCGGCCTGAACTGCGTCAAAGGCTACTTCCTGTCGAAGATCATGTATGGCGCCGACCGCCTGACCACGCCTCTGCTGCGCAAGACCAACGGCGAATATGACAAGAACGGCGAATTCACCCCGGTTTCCTGGGATGAGGCCTTCGACATCATGGCCGAGAAGTGGAAGAAGACCCTGGCCGAGAAAGGCCCCGAGGGCATCGGCATGTTCGGCTCCGGCCAGTGGACCGTCTGGGAAGGCTACGCCGCTTCCAAGCTGATGAAGGCGGGTTTCCGTTCCAACAACATCGACCCGAACGCGCGCCACTGCATGGCCTCCGCGGTGGGCGGCTTCATGCGCACCTTCGGCATTGACGAGCCGATGGGCTGCTACGACGACTTCGAGAACGCCGACGCCTTCGTGCTGTGGGGCTCGAACATGGCCGAGATGCACCCGATCCTGTGGACCCGCATCTCCGACCGCCGCTTCAGCCACCCGCATGTGAAGGTGGCGGTGCTGTCAACCTTCACCCACCGCAGCTTCGACCTGGCCGACATCCCGGCGGTGTTCACCCCGCACACCGACCTGGTGATGCTGAACTACATCGCCAACTACATCATCCAGAACGGCGCGGTGAACGAGGACTTCGTCTCCAAGCACGTGAACTTCAAGCGCGGCAACCAGGACATTGGCTATGGCCTGCGCCCGGAGCACCCGCTGGAGCAGATGGCCGAGAACGCGGGCAAGGCCGGCGGCGCCTCGGATATGACCTTCGAGGAATTTGCCGAGTTCGTTTCCGAATACACGCTTGAAAAAGCCGCGGAAATGTCCGGTGTCCCGGCTGAGACGCTGGAGAAGATCGCCAAGCTCTATGCCGATCCTGACACCAAGGTGATGTCGCTCTGGACCATGGGCGTGAACCAGCACACCCGCGGTGTCTGGGTCAACAACATGATCTACAACATCCACCTGCTGACCGGCAAAATCTCCACCCCCGGCAACTCGCCTTTCTCGCTGACCGGCCAGCCCTCCGCCTGCGGCACCGCGCGCGAGGTCGGCACCTTTGCCCACCGCCTGCCCGCGGACATGGTGGTCAAGAACCCCGAGCACCGCGCCTATGCCGAGAAGATCTGGAAACTGCCCGAAGGCACCATCCCCGGCTGGGTCGGCTCCCACGCCGTGAAGCAGAACCGCGACCTGAAGGACGGCAAGATCAACTGCTACTGGGTGCAGGTGAACAACAACATGCAGGCCGCCCCCAACATGATGGAGGAAGGGCTGCCGGGCTACCGCAACCCCGACAACTTCATCGTGGTGTCGGACGCCTATCCGACGGTGACCGCGGAAGCCGCCGACCTGATCCTGCCCGCCGCCATGTGGGTGGAGAAGGAAGGCGCCTACGGCAACGCCGAACGCCGCACCCAGTTCTGGTACCAGTTGGTCAACGCGCCGGGTGAATCCAAATCCGACCTGTGGCAGCTGGCGGAATTCTCCAAGCGCTTCACCACCGACGAGGTCTGGCCGGCCGAAATCCTCGACGCCAATCCGGACTACAAGGGCAAGACCCTGTTCGAGGTGCTGTTCGCCAACGGCAAGGTCGACCAGTTCGAGCTGTCGGAGAAGGCCCGCGAATACGGCAACCACGAATCCGAGGACTTCGGCTTTTACATCCAGAAGGGCCTGTTCGAGGAATACGCCGAATTCGGCCGCGGCAAGGCCCACGACCTGGCGCCGTTCGACACCTACCACGAAACCCGCGGTCTGCGCTGGCCGGTGGTTGACGGCAAGGAAACCCAGTGGCGCTTCAAGGAAGGCTACGACCCCTATGTGAAGGCGGGTTCCGATTTCGAATTCTACGGCAAGCCCGACGGCAAGGCGGTGATCTTCGCACTGCCCTACGAGCCGCCGGCGGAAAGCCCGGATGCCGAATACCCGATGTGGCTGGCCACCGGCCGCGTGCTGGAGCACTGGCACTCAGGTTCGATGACCCAGCGGGTGCCGGAGCTGTACCAGGCGATCCCGGATGCGCTCTGCTACATGCACCCGGATGACGCCAAGGCGCAGGGCTTCCGGCGCGGCACCGAGGTGCGGGTGATCTCGCGGCGCGGTGAAATCCGCACCCGGGTGGAAACCCGCGGCCGCAACAAACCGCCCAAAGGCCTGGTCTTTGTGCCCTGGTTCGATGCGCGCCGGCTGATCAACAAGGTCACGCTGGACGCCACCGATCCGATCTCGAAACAGACGGACTTCAAAAAATGCGCAGTCCGTATCGAAGCAGTGTGAGGCCCGTCATGAAACATCTCCGTCTCGCCATCCTGGCCGCACCGATCCTGCTGGCCTCGGCAGCTTTCGCCCAGAACCAGGTCGCCACGCTGCGCAACACCGCGCCGCTGGGCGAGCAGGGCGAAGCCACCCAGATCCCAGGTGTTGTCAACACCGACATCCGCCAGGTGCGCAACTACCCGGACCAGCCGCCGCTGGTCCCGCACAAGACCGACAACTACCAGGTCGATCTGAACTCCAACAAATGCCTGACCTGCCACAGCCGCACGGCCGTGGAGGTCAGCCAGGCGCCGATGATCTCGGTCACCCACTTCATGAACCGCGAGGGCCAGACCCTCGGCGCGGTCAGCCCGCGGCGCTATTTCTGCAACCAGTGCCACGTGGTGCAGACCAACGCCCGGCCGCTGGTCGAGAATGAGTTCGTCGATGTGGACAAGGTGATCGACTATGTGAAGGCACAGCAGGGCGGGGCGGATTGATGTTTGGTTTCCTGAAACGGCTCTGGTGGATCATCAGGCGGCCCAGTGCCTACTTTTCGCTTGGCTTCCTGACCATGGGCGGCTTTGTGATGGGGATCATCTTCTGGGGCGGCTTCAACACCGCGCTTGAGGTCACCAACACCGAGGCCTTCTGCACCAGCTGCCACGAAATGCGCGACAACGTGTTCGAGGAGCTGAAGCCGACGATCCACTATTCCAACCGCTCCGGCGTCCGCGCGTCCTGCCCGGACTGCCACGTGCCGCACAACTGGACCAACAAGATCGCCCGCAAGATGCAGGCGTCCAAGGAGGTCTGGGGCAAGATCTTCGGCACCATCAACACGCGGGAGAAATTCCTGGAGCACCGGCTGGAGCTGGCGCAGCACGAATGGGCGCGGCTTGAGGCGAACGATTCGCTGGAGTGCCGCAACTGCCACTCCGACGAGTCGATGGATATCACCCGCCAGTCCAAGCGGGCCGCGGATGCGCATGAGCGCTTCCTGTTCACCGGCGAGAAAACCTGCATCAACTGCCACAAGGGCATCGCCCACCAGCTGCCCGACATGGCCGCGGCCGAAGGCGAAGATCATGCAGGCCTGCTGGCACCGGCGCACGGCGAAGGCCTCTTGGCCAGCACCCGCAGCTACCTGGGCCTGAGCAGCGACTGACGCCGCCAGCCCCGCAAAACACGAAAAGGCCGCTGTCCCGATGGGCAGCGGCCTTTTCAGTGTCTGCTGTTGTGCCAGTGGCGCGGAAGGAAACGGTTCTGACCCAGCCTTACAGCGGGATGCTGCCCAGATGCTCCTCGCCGCGCGCGCGGGCCAGCTTCATCTGCTTTTGACGCTCGCGGAACCGCGCCTTGTCCTCTTCCGAGGTCTGGTCGATGCACAGGTGGCAGCTGACGCCCTGCTCGAACTCGGGGCGCGCCTTGTCCTCCGGCAGGATCGGGCGGCGGCAGCCGTGGCACAGCTCATGCGGGCCTTCGACCAGCCCGTGGCCGACCGACACCCGGTTGTCGAAGACAAAGCATTCGCCCTCCCAGGTGCTGTTCTCGGCGGGCATTTCCTCCAGATAGCGCAGGATGCCGCCCTTCAGGTGATAGACATCCTCAACGCCCTGGCCCAGCAGGTAGTTGGTGGATTTCTCGCAGCGGATGCCGCCGGTGCAGAACATAGCAACCCGCTTGTTGTGGAAGCGGTCCTTGTTCTCTTCCCACCAGGCGGGAAAATCGCGGAAGCTCTCGGTCTTGGGGTCGATCGCGCCCTCGAAGGTGCCGATCGCGACCTCGTAATTGTTGCGGGTGTCGATCAGCACCACATCGTCCTGCCGGATCAGGTCGTTCCACTCTTCCGGCTCAACGTAGTGCCCGACAGAGGCCAGCGGATCCACGTCCGGCTGGCCCATGGTCACGATCTCTTTCTTCAGCCGCACCTTCATCTTGCCAAACGGCGGCTCGGCAGCCACCGCCTCTTTCCACTCCAGCCCCGCACAGCCCGGCAGCGCCTTGATATGCGCCAGCACCGCGTCGATGCCTGCCCGCGGGCCGGCGATGGTGCCATTGATCCCCTCCTGCGCCAGCAGCAGCGAGCCTTTGACATCCTGTGCCTGGCACAGGTCCAGAAGCGCCGGCTTGATCGCGGCGGGATCGGGGAAACGGGTGAAGTGATAGAGGGCAGCAATCGTGTACATGCCCCGCCCTTAGAACCATGCGCCCGGGTTTTCAAGAGAAAGAACCCGCCCCGCAGCGCCAATAAAATAAGGGCTTTGGATGTATCTTTCCGCCCGGCCGGGCCGCAGGCCTCCAACAGCAGTTCCCAAGAGCCGCCCGCACCGCTACATATTGTGTATCCAGCATAGGAGATGCCGATGACCCAGGCCCTGATCGTTGTCGATGTGCAGAATGATTTCTGCCCCGGAGGCGCGCTGGCGGTGCCCGGCGGGGATGAGGTGGTGGCCCCCATCAATGCGATGATAGACCGGTTTGATGCGGTGATCCTGACCCAGGACTGGCACCCGGCGGGGCATTCCTCCTTTGCCTCTTCCCATGCGGGCAAGGCGCCGTTTGAGACGACGGAAATGCCCTATGGAACCCAGGTTTTGTGGCCCGATCACTGCGTGCAAGGCACTGACGGTGCTGCGTTTCACAAGGATTTGCGCACCGATGGCGACCTGATCATCCGCAAGGGCTTCCGGGCGGAAATCGACAGCTACTCGGGCTTCTTCGAAAATGACCGGACTACCCCCACCGGGCTGGAGGGATACCTGCGCAGCCGCGGCATCACCCGGCTGACCCTGGCCGGGCTGGCCACCGATTTCTGCGTTGCGTTCACCGCATTGGATGCAGCCCGGCTCGGTTTCGAAGTGACCGTGGAGCTGCCCGCCTGCCGCGCCATCGACCTGGATGGCTCG
This sequence comes from Leisingera sp. JC11, assembly GCF_040704725.1. Classification (NCBI taxonomy): domain Bacteria; kingdom Pseudomonadati; phylum Pseudomonadota; class Alphaproteobacteria; order Rhodobacterales; family Roseobacteraceae; genus Leisingera; species Leisingera sp. JC11. Next base: position 10,143 of record NZ_JBFCVS010000025.1, on the reverse strand, counting down.
CTGCAGGAAGCTCTGTCGCAAATGGGGGAGGCAGGGGTGCACCTGCAATCCTGAGTTGAAGTTTCCAAATATTAACCAATTGGGGGTAACACAGGCAGGGAGTCCGGACTGCAAGGCTGACTGATGGATGCAAGAAACGGGCCGGATAACGGCCCATTGGCCAGCTATGAAAGGAAGTACAGCTCTCTGGAGCTGATGCTGCGCTATGCCAAAGGGCGCTACAAAACCTTTTGGCCGCGCCAGTTTTTTGTTTTTGGGGTTTGCCTCCTGCTGGGGCTGGCAACGGACATGACCATTGCCGCTCTTGGTTTCCTCGCGGCCCTGTCCGGCGACGCCGCCGACAGTTTCTGCCTGCGGCGGCTCCCGGTGCTGGCGGCCCAAGGGGTTCCGGAAGGGCGGTTGCGGCTGCTGTCCACCGTGTCGGCGGCGGTATATGGCGCCGGGATGAGCATCTGCGCCACGCTGCCGTACTGGCCCTGGGTGGAGGCCGGTGTGGACACCGATCACCACCTGGACATTCTGTTCTCCATCGCCTTTCTTGCAGGCATCGCGATGAATGCCGCGATCACCCTGCCGTACCACCGGGCGGCCTCGCTGGTCTGGATGGTGCTGTTCTGTGCCGTGCCTGCCGCCATGCTCGGCGTCGATCTGACCGCGGGCGGCGGGTTCACAACCGAATGGCAGCTGCATGCCGCCGGGGTTGTCACCCTGACCGGCTACATGTTCTGGCTGGCCGCCTACGGGCGGCGCGCCTTTGAAAACACCCGCCAATACAATCAGGAAACGGCCGCTCAGCAGCAGCAGCTGGAGGCTGCAAATAACCGCCTGCAGGAGCAGCGGATGGAGGCCCGGCGCCTGGCGCTGGTGGCGGAAAACGCCAATGACAGCGTGATGCTGATGGACAGGGAAGGGCGGATCACCTGGGTCAATGACAGTTTCACCCGCATCACCGGCTATTCCTTTCAAGAGGCGCTGGGCCGGCTGCCCGGTGATCTTCTGAACAGCGGCGAGACCGATCCGGCCACCATTCAGCGGCTGAAGGACAGTGTCCGCTATGCCCGCCCGGTCCGGCTGGAAATCCGCAACCGCTGCAAGGACGGGCGGCTGGTCTGGATCGAAACCAGCCAGGTGCCGATGCTGAACAGCGACGGCAGGCTCGAAACCATGATCGCGGTGGAGCGCGACATCACCGCCGCCAAGGAACATGCCCGGCAGCTGGAAAAGGCGCGCATCGCGGCAGAAGACGGCGCCCGCGCCAAGGCCGATTTCCTCGCCACCATGAGCCACGAGATCCGCACCCCGATGAACGGGGTGATCGGCATGGCGCAGCTGTTGCGCGACAGCGGCCTCAGCGAGGAGCAGGCGCTATATGCCGATACCATCCTCAATTCCGCAGACATGTTGCTGCCCCTGATAGATGACGTCCTCGACTTCTCCAAGATGGACGCAGAGGAACTGGCCCTCAGCCCGGTCAATTTCGATCCCCGCGCCAGCTTCGAAAACACGGTCCGCCTGCTGCAGGCCCAGGCAGCGGCCAAGGGGCTGGACCTGACGCTGGAGATCCAGGACGGCCTTCCTGCGCAGCTGCACGGGGATGACAGGCGGATCCGGCAGATCCTGATGAACCTTGCCGGCAACGCCATCAAGTTCACCAAACAGGGCGGGGTGGCCGTGGCGCTGGGCGGCGCTCCCGCGGCGCGCGGGTATGAGCTGACCTTCACCGTGACCGACACCGGCATCGGCATCGCCGAGGAGAAGCTGGCCGATGTGTTCGAGCGGTTCTCGCAGGCGGATGCCGCAATCAGCCGGCGGTTCGGCGGCACCGGCCTGGGGCTGGCCATCTCCCGGCGCCTGGCAGAGGCCATGGGCGGCGGCATTGCGGTGTCCTCGGAATTGGGCACCGGCTCCTGCTTTGCGGTGCGGCTGCACCTGGAGGACGCGCAGGCGGAAAACGCCGCACCGCTGCCGGCGGCTGAGGAAGCAAGCGATCCGGCGGCGCTGGACGGGCTGCGGGTGCTGGTGGCTGAGGACAACGCCGTGAACCGGCTGCTGGTGGAGAAGTTCCTGCACGCCACGCCTGTCGAACTGGCCTTCGCGCAGGATGGCCGCGAGGCGGTGGCGCGATTCGAAGACTTTGCGCCCGACATCATCCTGATGGACATGTCGATGCCGGAAATGGACGGGCTGGAGGCAACCCGGGCAATCCGGGCCTTGCCCCGGCCGCAGCCTGCCATTGTCGCCCTGACGGCCAATGCCTTCGAGTCCGACCGCAAGGCCTGCCTGGCCGCGGGCATGGACGAATTCATGAGCAAGCCGATCAGCAAAGCCAAGCTGCTGGACCTGCTGGCCAAGCTGGCGCCGCAGGCGCAAAGCCGCCGCGCGGGCTGATCTCCTTGCCCCGGCTGCCGGGCTGTCCTATCAATCAGTGACCCTTATGCACGAGGCCGCCGGTGGACATTGCAACCCGCGTCTACAATCACAAATGGAAGATCGATCCGATCGTCCGGTCGCTGATCGACACTGATTTCTATAAGCTTCTGATGTGCCAGTCGGTGTTCCGCAACAAGCCGGACACCACCGTGACCTTCTCGCTGATCAACCGCTCCGCGCAGGTGCCGCTGGCAAAACTGATTGACGAGGGCGAGTTGCGCGAACAGCTCGATCACATCCGCTCGCTGTCGCTCAGCCGCGGCGAAAGCACCTGGCTGCGCGGCAATACATTTTATGGCAAGCGGCAGATGTTCCGCCCCGATTTCATGGAGTGGTTCGAGGGGCTGCGCCTGCCGCCCTACCATCTGGAGCGCAAGGGCGACCAGTACGAGCTGACGTTTGAGGGCAAGTGGCACGAGGTCATGCTGTGGGAAATCCCGGCGCTGGCGGTTCTGATGGAGCTGCGCAGCCGCGCGGTGCTGGACCGGATGGGCCGGTTCGAGCTGCAGGTGCTGTACGCCCGCGCCATGACCCGTGTCTGGGAAAAGATCGAACGCCTGCGCGAAGTGGACGGGCTCACCATCGCCGATTTCGGCACCCGCCGCCGCCACTCGTTTCTCTGGCAGGACTGGTGCGTGCAGGCGATGATCGAGGGCCTGGGCGAGAAATTCACCGGCACCTCCAACTGCCTCATCGCCATGCGCCGCGAGGTGGAGGCTATCGGCACCAATGCCCATGAACTGCCGATGGTCTATTCGGCGCTGGCGGACAGCGACGCGGAACTGGCCCAGGCCCCTTATGACGTTCTGTCCGACTGGCATGACGAGCACGAGGGCAACCTGCGCATCATCCTGCCCGACACCTACGGCACTGAAGGATTCCTCGACCGCGCGCCGGACTGGCTGGCCGGCTGGACCGGCATCCGCATCGACAGCGGCGATCCGGTCAAGGGTGCCGAGGTGGCGATCAACTGGTGGAAGGACCGCGGCGAGGATCCGGCGGAGAAACGGGTGATCTTCTCCGATGGGTTGGACGTGCAGCAGATCCAGGACCTGCACGCGCAATTCTCGGACCGTACCAAGGTCTCGTTCGGCTGGGGTACGCTGTTGACCAACGACTTCCGCAAGCTGGTGCCGGATGACGCGCTGGCGCCGTTCTCGCTGGTCTGCAAGGCGGTTGCGGCCAACGGGCGGCCCACGGTGAAACTGTCCGACAACCCGGAAAAGGCGATGGGTCCGAAAGACGAGATCGAGCGCTACAAGCGCGTTTTCGGCGTCGGCAAGCAGGAGCGGCAGGCGGTAATCGTTTGAGGGCAGAAGAGGGGGCGCCGCCCCTACGGCCTGGGGCCTCACCCCCGGAGTATTTTGGAAGGATGAAAGAGGCGCGCGCTCAGCCGTGATGCGCCGCCACAGTCTTGAGCTGCGAGAACCCGTAAAGCGCCTCAAAGCCTTTCTCGCGTCCGTGGCCGGATTTGCCGACGCCGCCGAACGGCAGCTCCACCCCGCCGCCGGCGCCGTAATTGTTGATGAAGACCTGCCCGGCGCGCAGCCGTTTCGCCAGCCGCATCTGCCGTGCTCCGTCGCGGGTCCAGACGCTGGCGACCAGGCCGTACTCGGTGGCATTGGCAATCCGCAGCGCGTCTTCTTCGGTGTCGAACGGGATCAGCACCTGCACCGGGCCAAAGATTTCCTCCCGCGCCAGCGCGTGATCCTCCGGCACGTCCGAAAACAGGGTGGGGCGCACATAGGCGCCGCTTTCTGGCGCATTGGTAACGATTGCCCCCTGTGCCGCCACCGGCAGGTCCGCGCCCTGTTTGAGGTAGTCTTCGACGATCTGCTTCTGCCGGGCGGAAATCAGCGGCCCGACCCGCAGGTCCTCAGCTGCCGGCCCCACGGTGAGCGCGCCATAGGCCGCTGCCATCCGCGTCTTCACCTCCTCGTAAACCCCGCGCTGCACCAGAATGCGCGAGGACGCGGAACAGGTCTGGCCCGCGTTCTGGATGCCCGCGTTCACCAAGAACGGCAGGGCCGCCTCCAGATCGGCATCGTCGAACACCAGCTGCGGGGACTTGCCCCCCAGCTCCAGCGTCACCGGCACCACATTTGCCCCCGCCGCCTGCTGCACCAGCGCGCCGGTTCTGACCGATCCGGTGAAGGAGATGTGATGCACGCAGGGATGCCCAGCCAGCGCCGCGCCGGCCTCAGCCCCCAGTCCCGGCACCACGTTCAGCGCACCGGCGGGCAGCCCGGCCTCCATGGCGATATGGGCAAAGGCCAGCGCGGTCAGGCAGGCCTCCTCGGCCGGTTTCAGCACGCAGGCATTGCCCATCGCCAGCGCCGCGCCGACAGAGCGGCCGATGATCTGCATCGGATAGTTCCAGGGCACGATATGGCCGGTCACCCCATGCGGCTCGCGCAGGGTGTAGACGGTGTAGCCATCCAAATAGGGGATGGTCTCCCCCATCACTTTGTCCGCCGCGCCGCCGTAGAACTCGCAATAGCGCGCCAGCGCCACCGCGTCGGCGCGGGCCTGGGTCAGCGGCTTGCCCACGTCCATCGCCTCAATCGCGGCCAGCAGCTCCACCCGCTCCAGCACGAACTGGCCGATGCGGGTCAGGATGCGGCCCCGCTCCAGTGCGGTCATGCGGCCCCAGGTGCCGTCCAGCGCCGCCTCCGCTTTCAGCACCGCGGCCTCGATATCCGCCGCGCCGCCGCGGGCGATCTGGCAGATTTCACTGCCGTCGGAGGGGTTCACCAGCGGCAGGGTGCCGCCGCTGGCCGCGGGCAGCCACTTGCCGCCAATCAGGCAGAGCGCGGGATCGAACCAGAGGGGATCAGACATGCTGGGGGCTCCTTTCGGGATCGGACAGATCGCGCAGCACCGGCGCTGCTGCGATCAGCTGACGGGTGTAGGGGTGCTGCGGGTTGCTGAACACGGCTTCGGTTTCGCCCTGCTCGACGATTTCGCCCTGTTTCATCACCAGGCAGCGGTCGGTGATCGTGCGCACAACGCTCAGGTCGTGGCTGATGAACAGATAGGTCAGGGAATAGGCCGCGCACAGCTCCGCCAGCAGGTCGAGGATGCGGGCGCGGACCGAAACGTCGAGGGCAGAGACCGCCTCGTCGAAGATGATCAGCTCCGGCCTTGTGATCAGGGCGCGGGCAATGGCGATGCGCTGGCGCTGGCCGCCGGAGAACTGGTGGATGTATTTACCGGCATCTTCCGGCGTCAGCCCGACGGCTCTCAGGGTTTCGGCAATCAGATCACTGCGCGCCGTCCCGGCGGGCGGATCAGCCAGCGTGTAGAATGGTTCGGTGATCAGCCGCTCCACCCGGTGGCGCGGGTTGAAGCTGCCGTAGGGGTCCTGGAACACCACCTGAACTTTGCGCCGGATCGCTGGCTTCAGGTGAGTCGTTACAAGTTCCCCGTCGAGACGAATCTCCCCGCCCTGTAGCGGCTCCAGCCCCAGAATTGCCCTTGTTAGGGTCGATTTTCCGCAACCCGACTCACCCACCAGCCCCAGCCGTTCGCCGCGGTTCAGGGTGAAGGAGACATTGTTCGCGGCGCGGAAGGTGCCGGGTTTGGCAAGCAGCGATTCGCGTGGGGTTTTGTAGTCGCGCACCGCGTTCCTGACGTCCAGCAGCGGCGCCGGGGCAGGCGGCTGTGGCAAAGCCACCTGATGGCTGGAGGCCTCAAACAGCATCCGCGTGTAGGGGTGGCGCATGTTGCGCAGGAGCCAGTCCGTGTGGCCGGTCTCCACCACCTCGCCATGGCGCATGACAACGATCCGGTCGGCCAGATCCGCCACCACGGCCAGATCATGGGTGATGATCAGCAGCCCCATGCCATAGTCCTGCACCAGGTCCTTCAGCAGCTCCAGGATCTGCGCTTGGGTGGTCACATCCAGTGCCGTGGTCGGCTCATCCGCGATCAGCAGTTTCGGGCGCAGGGCGATGGCCATGGCGATCACCACCCGCTGCCGCTGGCCGCCCGACAGCTCATGCGGATAGCGGCTGAGCGGAAAGCGGTCCTGCGGCAGCCCGACCCGCTCCAGCACCTCGTGCGCGCGGGCCTCGGCCTGCTCCCGCGGCATCGCTTTGTGGATCAGGATGGTTTCCATCACCTGCTCGCCGATGGTTTTCACAGGGTTCAGCGCGGTCATCGGCTCCTGGAACACCATTCCGGCGGACTGGCCGCGGATCGCGCACATCCGGTCCTCGGACTGCTCCAGCAGTTGAGTGCCCTCCAGGGTGATATAGCCGCTGGCCTCCGCCAGATCCGGCAGCAGCTGCATGATGGCGAGTGCGGTCATCGACTTGCCCGAGCCGCTCTCGCCGGTGACAGCAACAATCTCGCCCGGATCAACGTGGAAGGACACATCCTTCAGCACCTGGAAGGCGCCGATCTTCAGCGACAGGCTGGTGATATCAAGAAGCGTCATGTGCGTGCCACCCTGAGTTTCGGATCCAGATAATCGCGCAGGCCATCGCCCAGCAGGTTCAGCCCCAGCACGGTAAGGATGATCGCCGTGCCCGGCACCAGTGCCAGATGCGGCGCAAAGCTGACCATGGTCTGCGCATCGGCCAGCATCCGCCCCCAGCTGGGGGTGGGCGGCTGGGCGCCAAGGCCGACATAGCTTAGGCCCGCCTCCGCCAGGATGCCCAGCGAGAACTGGATGGTGCCCTGCACGATCAGCAGGTTCATCACATTGGGCAGGATATGCTCGGCTGAGATCCGCGCCGCGCCTTTGCCCGCGACGCGGGCGGCCAGGATGAACTCGCGCTCCCACAGGGACAAAGCTGCGCCGCGGGTGATGCGGGCAAAGACAGGGATGTTGAAGATGCCGATGGCGATGATGGCGTTGACAGCGCCAGCGCCAAGCACGGCGGTGATCAGGATGGCGATCACCAGCGAGGGGAAGGCAAAGACCAGATCGTTGCCGCGCATGATCAATTCATCCAGCCACGATCCCTTGCGTGCAGCAGCGGCCAGCCCAAGCGGCACACCTGCGCCCATGCCGATGCCAACCGCCACCAGCGCCACGGCGATGGAGGTGCGGGCGCCGACCATGATCATCGACATGAGGTCGCGGCCGAAATGATCGGTGCCCAGCCAGTGCTGCGCATTCGGCGTCTGCAGCTTGGCCGGGATGTTCATTGCAGCGTGGTCGAAGGGTGTCCATAGGAACGACACCGCCGCCGCCAGCAGCACCAGCGAGGACAGCGCCGCGCCAAGGATCAGGTTGCGGGTCATGTCCGGCTCCTGAGGCGCGGGTCGACCAGCGCATAGGCGAGATCGATCAGGAAATTCACCGTGATGACGGCAAAGACCAGTAGCATCACCACCGACTCCACCACGATCAGATCGCGCGAGGAGATCGCCTGGAACACCAGCCGCCCGAGGCCGGGCAGGTAGAACACCTGCTCAATGATGATGGCGCCTGCCAGCAGGAAGGAGAACTGCAGGCCGATGATGGTCAGCACCGGGATCAGCGCGTTGCGCACGCCGTGCCGCCACAGCGCCTGGTTCCGGGTCAGACCCTTGGCGCGGGCGGTGCGCATGAAATCCTCGCCCAGAATGTCCAGCAGGGCAGAGCGCATGACGCGGGTCAGGATTGCCGCCTGCGGCAGCGCCAGCGCGATGGCGGGCAGGGTGAGCGCATGGAGGCCGCTCAAAAGACCAGCCTCCCAGCCCGGAAACCCGCCCGCGCCGAACCAGCGCAGGTTGATGGCAAAGATCAGGACCAGCATCATCGCAAACCAGAAGTTCGGCACCGCGACGCCCAGCTGGGTGGCGCCCATCACTGCCATATCGCCCGGCTTGCCGCGGCGGGCGGCGGCATAGATGCCGGCCGGAAAGGCAATCAGCGTCGAAAGCGTCAGCGCATAGAGCGCCAGCGGCAGCGACACCCACAGCCGGTCTGCGATCATGCCCGCAACCGGCGTGCGGTAGGTGTAGGAGGTGCCGAAATCGCCGCTCAGCATGCCCGCCGCCCAGCTGAGGTAGCGGGCCAGCTTGCCCTGATCCAGCCCCAGCTCCGCCCGTAGCGCGGCCACGGTATCAGGCTGCGCGTTGACCCCCAGCATGAACGATGCCGGGTCGCCCGGCGCTACCTCCACCACGAGGAAGATCACCAGCGAGGCAACAGCCAGGCTGAGGATCAGCGACAACAGGCGTTTCAGGGCATAGCGCAGCATGGCTGCCACGTTAGGAGCCTGCGGGGAACGGGTCCAGAGGGAGGCGGAGGGAAACCCGTCGCAAAGGTTGAAAAAGGCGCAGCGTCAAGAGGTTGTGCGCAATCCGGCCGGAAACACGCCTAGGGCGCCTGGCTCGGGCTTTGGCTATGCCGGGAAACCGGCTATCACAGTCACATGCTGTCCCGCCCCCTGTTCATCGGATCGGAAATCTACCGCGGCTCATCTTATGGCCGCACCCACCCTCTGCGGGTGCCGCGGGTTTCGACCGTGATGGACCTGTCCTGCGCGCTGGGCTGGCTGCCGGACGCGGTCTATGTGAACTCGCCCCGCGCCAAGCCGGCAGCGCTGACCGTCTGGCACACGCCCGAATACATCGCGGCGCTGCAGGCGGCGGAAGCGGCGCAGGAGGTGAGCGCGGAGGTGCGCGCGCGGCATCATCTCGGCACCATCTCCAATCCGGTGTTTCCGGAGATCTTCCGCCGCCCGGCCACCGCCGCTGGCGGATCGATTCTGGCGGGCGAACTGCTGGCGGATGGCGGCATCATCTATAACCCGGCCGGCGGCACCCATCACGGGATGCCGGACCGGGCCAACGGCTTCTGCTATCTGAATGATCCGGTGCTGGCGATGCTGTCGCTGCGCCACCACGGCGCGCAGCGGATCGCCTATGTGGACATCGACGCGCATCACGCCGACGGGGTGGAGCACGGCTTTGCCGGCGACAGGGACATGCTGATGATCTCGGTGCATGAGGAAAACCTCTGGCCCAAGACCGGCAGGCTGACGGAGGACGCGGGCGGCTCGGCCCTGAACCTGCCGGTGCCGCGCGGCTTCAACGATGATGAGATGGCCCATATCCGCGGCGAACTGATCCTGCCGGCGGTGGAAGCCTTCGCGCCCGACGCCATCGTGCTGCAATGCGGTGCGGATGCGGTGACCGAAGATCCGCTGCCGCATCTGGACCTGTCGAACAACGCCCATTGGGCGGTGGTGCGGGCGCTGATGGGGATGGCGCCGCGTTTTCTGGTGCTGGGCGGCGGCGGTTATAACCCGTGGTCGGTGGGGCGGCTCTGGACCGGGGTCTGGGCAACGCTGAACGGCATTGAGGTGCCGGAGCGGCTGCCCGCAGAAGGCGAAGCGGTGCTGCGCGGGCTGGAGTTCAACGGCAACCGGCTGGGCCGCACCCCGCCGGAGCATTGGTTCACCACGCTCAGGGACCATCCGCGCGGCGGGCCGGTGCGGCAGGCGGTCCGGGAACGGGTGGCCTATCTGCGGGACAGGTATTTCAGGGGCTAGCGCAGCATCAGCGCCGCGCTGGGCGCGGTTCGTTCAGGATGTGACCAGGAACTTCAGAACGGCAAATCCGACGATGGCTGCGTAGCCAATGGGTGAAGGCTCAAGGGTCGTTGCGACGTTTCCTGCTATCTCAGTTTCATGAGTTCGTCCCTGAACGCTTCAGCCGGTGTGCGCCACCCGAGGCATTTTCTAGGTGTGTCGTTTAAGCGGTCGCAAATCG